>DAIRET010000002.1:2333-84292 GCA_036795455.1 Ignavibacteriaceae bacterium | reverse complement strand
TATTCCTGTTGCCGGGTTAAAAGGATTCGGGTAGTTTTGCGATAAAGCGTATTTACCCGGAATTCCGATTACATCAACTTCAATTTCTTGAGAGTATTTGTAGGTTCCGTCTAAATCAACTTGTTTCAACCTGTAAGTATATTTACCGGCTTTAGCAACTATATCCGAATAAGTATAAGCATTCGGCTCGGAAGAAGTTCCTTTACCGTTTACAAAAGAGATTCTCTCGAAAGCAGAATTTTCATATCTTCTTTCAACTTCAAAACCTTTGTTGTTCAACTCGGTAGCTGTAATCCATCTTAAATCTACCTGGTTGCCGAACAGAGCGTAACTGAAAGTTGAGAACTCAACAGGTACATAACCTGTAGGATTCCATGAAACGTAGTCAAAGTAAACTACTGCGGTATCATTGTCTGACTCCGGGTGAGGTGCAATAAAAACAACAGCATCTATAGTTACCGGGTCCTGAATTAATCCGTTTCCGGTTGCAATGAAGGGATACCATCTGTTGGAATCAGCAAGGTCCCACTGATAAGCATACCATTGACCATCACCTATTACATCAAGGCTGTCGCTGATTTCGTTTGTACCAACACCCGTTCCGGTATTATTAAGATCATCCATTATAATTCCGCATTTTAGATATGATCTATTTGTTTTTAACCAGTAGCCTACGTGCCCGGTAGCTCCGAGTACCACGTTGTTGGCGGGCGTTCCCGTTCCAGATAGAAATCGAACAAACCATCCGAGAGTATCGGCGGGATTGTCAATCAAATCAATTTTTAAAGATTTTGAGGTACCCAAAGCACCTGTTGTTGTATCAATTACCGGCACTGTACCCAGAACACCTCTGGTGGAGCCGGAAAAAGTAACCTGTAAATTAAAGTGTCCGGTTCCTTCTTCAAAGTCGTCAATAACGGTTATTTGAGAGAACAGAAAAGAAGAACTTAAAAGACACAAAAGAAAGAGTAATCTTAGTTTCATTTTTATTACCTCCTTGAAAGTAATTTTAATTGTTGTTTGAAAAAAACAAAGCCTGCAATATAAACAGGCTTTTCAATTTTTATTTTTTTCCAAGAATAGCGTCTTTGGCTTGCTTAGCTACTCTGAATTTCAAAACTTTTCTTGCCGGGATAACCATTGATTCACCGGTTTGAGGATTGCGTCCGGTTCTTTTCTTACGGCTTGCAACAACAAGTTTACCGAGACCCGGAAGAACAAATTGTTTCTTTGCTTCTTTATATGCAAGGGTAACCAATTCTTCCATAAATTGACCGGCTAATTTTTTAGTTGTACCGGTTTTCTTTGACAGATGTTCAAGTATCTGAGCTTTTGTTAATGGTTTTGAAACTGCCATAGTACTAATTCCTTAAATAATTTTTTAATATATTGTTTACAGTGGCGAAAATAAATATTTTTTTTCAGAAAAGAAACAAGATTCGCAGAAAATTTTCCGCTTACACCCTATTTATAGGGTTTTTGTGTGATTTAAAACGATTTCAAAGGCTATTTACAATATTGCAGAGGTTTTCCGTAATGTTTTTCCGGTCAAACCTTTTCACGTAATTCAAATCCGTTTTGAAACTGCCGGCATTAGTAAAAAATATTTCACCGTCATCTTCATAGTTTACAAGCATCCCGGCGTTGGCGTTCCGGATTATCCGGGCTACTTCATCATTGTCGTTACCGTAAGCTAAGATGGGTTTGCATGAACGTAGATATTCAAAGAGTTTCCCCGGCACATGCCTTTTTTCTGTTGCACATACAAGCGTGTAGTCTGCATTCATTACTTCTTTAATCATTTTCGGGTAGGGAAGAAAACCGGGGTAATCCGTTACACTGTCAAGCCCGTTTTCAATTATAGTTTTTTTAATTAAAGGAGAAACAGTACCGACAAATTTTAACCTTATTTTATTTCCTTTCGCTATTTCAGTGTTAATTCTCTTCCATAGATTTACAGGGTTTTGATAATCAAAAATATTGCCGGCATGAATTAATACTTTTTCATCACCCTTTTTCTCCGCTACTTCGACCGAAGCGAAATCCTCTTCATTGTAACCCCAGTAAAGAACGTGAGATTTTTCTTTTAACCATTGATATTTTTTTACATAGTCTTCCAGCATTGATGCTGTTACAAAAACAGTAGCAGCAGAATTTTTTAGAACGCTTTTTTCAAAATGATTATCAATTGCAAGCGTAAGCCGGCTCCGCTTGAATCCGCTATAATAAACAATATCAACCCACGGATCGATAAAAACAGGTATGTGGGGCAGTCCGGAAAGAACGCTCGCTTTCTTCGCAATCAAATGAGTTGTGTGCGGTGGACCGATACTGATGATTGCATCAAACTTTTCTTGCTGTAGTATTTCTTTTATATTTCTTACTGCATAGGGGTACCAGCCGATTCTTGCATCGGGAACAAAAAGATTCATTCTTATCCATATTGCAAGTCTGTGCCTCAATCCGTTGTTCTCTTTCGAAATTGTCTCGGATGAAATTAAAGCGGCATTCTTTTCTTTTCCGAGAAAACTTCTATAAAGATTGAAAGGCTCGAATACTTTGGTTTTAATTACTTTAAGATTCTCGGGGATTTCTTTTAATAGGCTTTCATCTTTTTGCGAGAAAGTATCTTCGTCAATTGTAACAACAGTCGGCTGCCAGCCGAATGAGGGGAGGTGTTGAATTATTTTCAAAGGAAGATGAAGCGACGCCCTTCCGGATGGAGGCCAATAGTAAGAAAAAAACAAAACCTTTTTCATAACGGTTATACTTTCACTCCTACAAACCGGACTACGGAAGCCTCTCCCTGATGAAGTTTTCCTTCATTCAACTTAATGATTTCTTTTGATAGATGTTCAAAATCAAGAGATATGAAATCACTTACTGCTTGTTCCAACGAATAAAGTAAGTCGGTCTCTTTAGGCCCGCCGGAATTTTTATTTATTTGTTCTTTTTCAAAAAGCTCAAGTATCAACCTTCCACCCGGTTTTAATGAAGCAATGATTTTTTCAATCAGTTGCGGCCAATCATTATCGTCAAGATGAATAAAAATTAATGCTGCCTCATCATAAACTGCGGTTTCAGCGGGAAGATGGGCAATATCAACTACGGAGTAATTGATGTTTACATTCTGCGAAGCTGCAAGTTGTAAAGCCTTTTCTTTCGCATTTTCGCTCCAGTCGAAGGCATCCACATTCCATCCGCATTTAGCAGCGTAAACAGCGTTTCTACCTTCTCCTTCACCCGGCAGCAGTAATCTGCCCGGCTTTAAATTATCGATTTCCTGTTTGAAAAATTCATTTGGCTCAATCCCGTAAACAAATTCATCCGTAGAAAATCTTTCTTCCCATTTATGCTTCATTAAATTTCCGGTTAATCCTTTTGCAAGATTATTTTATAAAAATCTTCCTCTAATGTTAGCTGCGGGGTTTCGATAATTCTGCCTATCTCTTCTCCGTCTTTGTAGAAAATAAAAGTAGGGACTAATTGAACATCAAGTTCGTCAACTTCGTCTTTCAGACCTTTTCGTTTTCTATCAACACATAAAAGGGTGTAACATTCTTCCGGAAAATCAATCAGATCAAGAATCTTTAGAAACCGGGGGACTTCCCGTTTTGTATCTCCGCACCATGTAGCCATAACTATAGTAATACGAATTCCATTTAATTCTTTTTCAATTTTGGAAATGAAATCTTCATCCGGTTCATAAGTTTTGTAGTTCTGATTATACCACCCGGCAAACGCAGTATCAAGGAAAGCATCCCTTGTGCATTCACCGACAATCATCTGTTTGCCCGTCTTTTCGTCAATCAAAATTTGATACGATTGCTGGGCGTATATTGCCCATGTAATAATCAGAAAGAAAAAAAGAGTTTTCATTTTTTATTGCTCAAGTTGTTTAGTGAACTTTTTCTAACGTCAAGTCCCCAAAATAATTTTGTCCTTAAAATATCGAAATATGAAGCCGACGCCGTTCTGATAAGTTTCAGAGGACGGTCGCTTTTGAATATTTTTAATTCAACCGGCGGAACATGCTCTTCAACACGCTGTCCATCGCAGTTAATTTGAATTTTTGTGTTAAGTGATTCAACAAAAACCGAAATCACCTGGCTGCTTGAAAGTATAAGCGGACGCATAGTAAGGCTATGCGGTGAAATCGGGCTGAGAGCAATTACATCGGCTTTGGGAGTAATTACCGGTCCGCCGACTGAAAGAGAATATCCCGTTGAGCCGGTTGGTGTTGCAATTATCAATCCGTCCGCTGAAAAAGTTGTAACGTATTCGTCATCAACTTTTACAGTAATCTCTATCATTTTAGGCCAATCCCCTTTTCCGATAACAAGGTCATTTATTGCGAAAAATTCTTTACGGGGATTTTTTGCGTAGTAACTACACAATACAATTCTTTCTTCGATTGAGTATTTGCCGTGTATCAATTCATCAATAAATAGGTCAATACCGTGAATATCAACTTCCGCAAGAAAACCGAGTTTACCATAATTTACACCGAGAACGGGTTTGTCAAATTGCCGGGCAGTATAAGCGGTTGTGAGCATTGTCCCGTCTCCGCCGATAGAAATAAGAATATCCGATTCCATCGCCAATGTTTCGATATCCGAAAAAACCAAATCTTTGTTTTCAAGGTCAACAACCTGCTTCAGTGTATCGCACAAAGAGAAAGGGATTTTGTTTTGAGAGAGTTTTTCAATAAGAGTTGTTACAACGCTTGCGATATTCTCTTTATGGATGTTGCCTACAATTCCCGGTTTCATTGTTGTTTTTCTTTGTCAAGTTCCTGAACGTAACTCACTTTTAATTCACGAAGAATGTCGGTTAAAAACTTCTCTTCGTTAGTAGTCAAATTCCCTTTCGTTTTAACAACAAGCATGTCAAGCGTATCAATTGCAACTTTAGCATATTCCAAATTCTTTTCCACCTTATTTGTAACCGGGTTATTTAATTTTCCCATTCCCATTAACGCAAGCTGTTGATTTTGAAACACAACCTGAAGAAATAACATTTCGGGGGTAATTTGTTCTGACATTTAAGACTCCTTCCGGGATAACTCCCAAAGTTTTGCGTATTTAGTAAAAACATAATTTGCCGAAAGCGCAGATAAAA
Source organism: Ignavibacteriaceae bacterium (assembly GCA_036795455.1). Lineage (GTDB taxonomy): Bacteria > Bacteroidota > Ignavibacteria > Ignavibacteriales > Ignavibacteriaceae > DAIRET01. Next base: position 79,171 of record DAIRET010000002.1, on the reverse strand, counting down.
TTAATCCGTGCTTCCCATCCAGAAAACCGAGACGAAAAATATACATTTTGACAAAGAGAAAAAATGGACGGAATAGTAATCCGGTTAAAGTGAATTTTTTATTTCTACCGAGCAAATCTTTTGCAGCAAGCGATGTATAACGGTTAAATTTTTCGTAGTAATGTTCTATCGAAGGGTCGGTGTAGTGATTTAAATCGTTTTTGAGATTACCCGCCCGTCCATTAAAATCAAGGTGTTCGTGCACCTCTTTGTCGTTGAATTTTACTTTTTCTTTGTCGAATAATCTAACTACTCTACCCGGATACCACCCTGAATGCTTTATCCATTTTCCGAGGAAAAAAGCTCTCCGGGCAACCGAATAAGCAAGGTACTGCGGAGAAGATTTTTTTAGCTCTAAAATTTCATTCGATAGTTCGGGTGAAATTTCTTCATCGGCGTCAATCCAGAATATCCAGCGGTTAGTTGTTTTTGATACACCGTACATTTTTGTTTTAGCGTAGCCGTTCCACTTAACCAACTCATAATTTACTTTATCGTATTTGCGTACAATTTCCTCGGTTTTATCCGTAGTTGAATTATCAATTAAAATCACTATTTCGTCAATGCAGTTTAATTGACTTTCAATACACCTTCTAATGTTTGCTTCTTCATTCTTCGCTAAAACGACGGACGATATTTTTATCATTCTCTTTTTAATGTTAATTGGTTGTACAAAATTACGGTTTTATGAAGAAAAACAATAAATTTAAGCAAAGGAAAAAAAACTTTAATAAATCATCCGACTTTACCGGTATTGAATGAATTACATAGTTGTAACAAACACATATAAAAGACAGCTTTATCTTGTAGAAAGAAGTTTAAGGGCTTCACTGAAACAAATACCCGCTCCTTCGGCGGTATTCCTTCTGGATCAAAATGAGGTGGAGGTAAAGCTGCCGGCGGATATTGCCGACAATTCTCTTTTTAAACATGTACGAGTTTTGAAGAATTCTGTTTCGGCTGCAAGAAACTCAATTGAAATTCCAGCAGGCACAGACTGGCTCTTCTTCTGCGATGATGATGGTTATTTTTGTGATGATTACACGGAAAGATTCTTCAAGATTTTGAAAGATAATCCCTTGCTCGAAATAGTCGCTGGTAGTATTGTCCGGGAAGATAACAATGATTACTATAGTTACCGTCACAAAATCGGCGGAAGTCTGAAACATTTCAAAAACACAAAAAACTTGATGGGCTCAAATTTTGCAATACGAGCGAAAACGTTTGATGAACTCGGCAGGTTCGATGAGAAGTTCGGTGTCGGTTCATATTGGGGAAGCGGTGAAGAAACAGACTTCTGCTGGCAAGCTTTTTTTTCAAAAAAAGAGATGGAGTTTTTCCCGGAATTAATTGTCTATCACATTCCTCCTTTTAATGAATCTATCCGTATAGGATTTAAAAAAGCATTTCGATACGGGGTAGGCAAAGGGGCACTGGTGTGGAAATGGCTGGTTGTTAAAAGAAAACCGGCAGTGTTTTATGAACTGGCTGAAATGTTTGCAGTTCCATTTGTGCAGGCTGCAAGAGGATTATTGAGTTTTAAGTTTCAACTTGTAATAAATAACGCGGGTATTTTTGCGGGACGTGTGTTTGGTTTGATTAAAGCTGCGTTTGTAGGAAAGTTTTAATTTATCTCGGCTTCATAAGTTTGAGTTTTGCCAAAATACTTTTCAATCCCAGCACCATCATTCCTTTTCTAAAGAAAAAAAGTAATGCCCTAACACACCATGATAAAAAAGAAACTATGTTCAAGTACTTATTCTTTCTCATTGAGCGAAGACACTCTTTTATTCCCTCCCATTCTTTAATAGATGATATTCCTGTTCCTTTCATTCGAATAACTCCACCAGAATTGATATAATACCCTTTGATTCCGGCTAATTCCATACGGAGGGTGAAATCAAAATCCATTGAAGATTTGAATGAAGTATCAAACATTCCGATTTTACTAAATATCTCTTTTCGTACAATCATTCCGGGGTGTAAATATTTCATTCCGAATCCGAAATTCTTCATCGGCGGTTTCAACAGCAAATCACATCCTGCCGCATCTTCAAAAACAACGTTGGTATGGATAAATCCTATATCTGAGTTTTTCTTCAATACTTCGATTGCCTCCGCTAAGTAATTGGGAGAGATAAGCATATCCCCGCTGTTAAGGAACAGAATAAACTCGCCGGAAGAGTTTTTAATCCCTTTGTTGAATGCGTCCGCAATCCCTTCATCTTTTTCGCTTAACGAAATTCCATCAAATGAAGAAAGGAGCTCACTTGTTTTTTTACAAGCTCCCCCGTTTATGACAACTCTTTCAACAAACCCGTAATGAGGAATGCTTGACAACGTTTCCTCTAATTCGTCGTAGTTGTTGTATGTAATAGTAACTATAGAAAGCATTAAAGATGTTCTGTTTAATTAAATCCGGTGTAAAAGTAAAACATATTTTTTTACTATTTTTAATATAACGATTTATGATACTTAGTTGAAAACTGAAAGAAGATATTTTTATTGATGAAAAAAGCGATAATTCACGAATGGTTTTTAAATTACACCGGTTCGGAAAGATGCGTGGAATCGTTCACCAACATCTATCCGGATGCCGATATTTTCTGTTTGCTCGATTTTTTATCGGAAGCCGATAAAAAAATAGTATTTAAAGATAAACTGCCGCAGACTACTTTTATTCAAAAATTACCGTTTGCCCGGAATCACCATTCGTTTTATCTTCCTTTGTTTCCACTTGCAATAGAGCAGATTGACTTAACCGGGTACAATATAATTCTTTCGAGTTCACACTCGGTTGCAAAAGGTGTTTTAACAAGAAGCGATCAACTGCATGTGTGTTACTGCCATACTCCTATGCGGTATGCGTGGGATTTGTATCACCAGTATATTAAAGAAGCCGGGTTATCAAAAGGCATTAAGGGGATGTGGGCGAAATATATTCTACATAAAATGCGGTTGTGGGATTTAAGCACAGTCAACCGTGTTAATTATTTTTTAGCTAATTCCGAATACATCGCCAAAAGAATCAAAAAAGTTTATAACCGCGATGCTGCAGTAATTTATCCCCCCGTGGATGTACATAAATTTTCATGTGAAAGAAATAAAGAAAATTATTATGTGGCTGCATCCAGGTTTGTACCGTATAAAAAGATGGATATATTAATTCAAGCATTTACCGAAATGCCGGATAAAAAGTTAATAGTAATAGGTGATGGACCGGATGCCGGGAAATTAAAATCTATTGCAGGTAAAAACATTGAGCTTGTTGGGTTTTTAAACTCTGAAAAAATGAAAGAAATTTTTCAAAAAGCCAAAGCCCTTGTTTTTGCTGCGGAAGAAGATTTCGGAATAACTGTAGTTGAAGCGCTTGCCTGCGGAACACCCGTGATAGCACTTGATAAAGGAGGTACTGCGGAAACTGTAATTCACGGTAAGAACGGAATTCACTTTTCACATCAGTCTGCCGGAGCAGTAAAAGATGCGGTCAAATTATTTGAATCTATGGAGGATAAATTTGACCCGGAAGAAATAAGAAATAGTTCGCTTCGGTATTCCCGTGATAATTTTGAGACTAATATTAAAAATTTTATAGATGAAAAAGCAGTTGAGTTTTTCAAAGAATGATAGTAAATAAAAAATCACTTCATAACCTGAAAGTAGTCGCGGACCTAACGTTACTAAACGCTTCTTTCTTTATTGCGGCAGTATTGGCGCAATCGCTCGAAACTCTGTTCGAGAAGAATTTTCTTTTCATACTGTTACTTATTCAGAACTTTCTCTGGTATTTTTCATCAAGGACTACCAGGTTTTATGATGAATTCGGTAACCGTTATTTTTCTTACCAAATAATAAACCTGCTGAAACTTGTATTCTTACAACTGCTGGCTGCGATTTTATTCATCTTCATTGCGAAAGAAAATCTATTTACCCGTAATTTTATACTGTTCTATTCGTTCTTATTGACGGTTCTGGTAAGTATTAGATTTTTACTTTTTAAGCGGATGCTGAAAGCATTGCGAAAAAAAGGGAAGAACGTTAGAGATATTGTTATTATCGGTGCCGGTGAAGTTGGATTGAATTTTTATAATATGATAATTAATAACCCGGACATGGGTTACAACCTCGTAGGATTTGTTGATGACGGTGCGGCTGTAAACGAAAAGATTAAAGTAATCGGTACAACAGGCGAACTTCAATCTGTTTTCGATAAGAACCGGGTTGAAGAGGTAATAATTGCACTGCCGAATTACGCTTATGAATCAATAGACAGAATTATTAAAATATGTAATCATAATGCTGTCGGCGTTCATATTATACCGGATTATTTCAGGTTTATCTCGAAAAAGTTTCAAATAAGTATGATCGGTAGTTTCCCGATTATAAGCGTTAGAAATGAACCGCTTGAAGAAATTCAGTGGAGACTTATAAAACGGGTTTTCGATTTGACTGTTTCAATTACAGCTATTATGCTTGTAACATCATGGATATTCCCGTTGATAATTATTATTCAAAAATTGACTTCCAAAGGACCGGTTTTCTTTATACAGAAAAGAGTGGGTAGGGATAATAAGGAATTTAATTGTTTTAAGTTCAGAACAATGCACATCAATCCCGATACGAATAAATTTAAACCTACAACGAAAGACGATCCCCGTGTAACTAAATTCGGGAGGTTTTTAAGGAAATCGAACCTGGATGAACTACCTCAAATTTTCAATGTACTTTTAGGAGATATGTCGATTGTAGGTCCCCGTCCGCATCCGCTTGCATATAATTCCCAGTACACCGAATTTATTGATGATATAAAAATACGCCACACTGTTAAACCGGGATTAACAGGCTGGGCTCAGGTTCACGGGCTGCGAGGCGACGTTCCCGATGAAAATGAAAACAGGAGATTAATCCGTAAAAGAATTGACCATGATATCTGGTATATCGAAAACTGGACGCTCTGGCTGGATATTCAAATTATTTTATTAACTGTTTGGAGAATGTTGAGAGGGGACACAAAAGGATATTAAAAGGCGTTAATCGTTATCGCCGTCATCAAGTTCGCCGTATTTTTTTTTCTCGTCGAACTTTGCCGCTAATTCGTGCCGGTTATCAACTTTGAATTTTTCAAACAAAGTCTTTAAGGTTTTTTCAACCGTTTTGTTGCTAATAAAAAGTTTATTGGCAATCTGCTGGTTTTGCAGCCCCTGCTTTATACTGTAAATAATCTCAAGTTGTCTTTTTGTTATTTTTATTTTTTTCTTTTTAAATTGAATGATTTTAGAGAGCAAATAACTTCTTGTTTCAATCTTTTCGGAAAAAGCTACTTCATCAAGTTTTTCCAAAAAGTTTTCCGGGGTTTCTTTTGTTTTTAGTAAGTAAGCATCGGTATACTGAAGGAATGCATTAATCAAGTATTCATCTTCCAGGGAGGTTAATACGATGATTTTTACTTTATTGTCAATACGCCTGATTTCCTGGATTGCTTCTCCCCCGGTCATTTTCGGCATATTAAGATCAACTATTAATAAATCGGGATTTAGTTTTCTCCATAAGTTGAGCAGTTCCATCCCGTTGCGGGTTTCGCCTACTATTTCGTATTTCTCTTTGCGGTGTGTTAGAATATCGCGTTTTAAATAGTTTAGTTGAAGCTCTTCATCTTCAGCTATTATTATTCTTTTTTTCATTAGCATTGTCTTTTGAAATCTCTTTCAGTTTCTCTTCCATTATCATACGGTTAAGTTTGTGCTGCAATTTACCTATTAACTCGTTCTTTTTTCTAATGTTATTTAAAAAAACAAAAATGAGAGTTAACAGCACACCAATAACAAGTGCTGCCGAACCCAAAATTATCAATAAAAGGTTTTTAATATCCGCTGCTTCTGTTTGTAATAACATATTGATGTCCAAAAGAATGAAAGATAACCCAAAATATTTCCGAGAGAGTAAAAAAAGAAACCTATCGATAATTCAAAAAAGCTGAGAAGGATGAAAATAATTGCATGAAAACCGTTCCACGTCATTATACCGACAGCAATATAAAAGCGGTAATCCCTGTAAAACGGGATCAGAGAAGATGTGGCGATAATATAAAATATTCTTGTTGCCAACAAAAACAATAATAGACTTTGGACAGTCATTGATGAAGTGTTAAACCTAAACCAGTCTTCGAGGAAAAATATCTCTCCGAACCTATAAACGAGGTAGAAAACCGCCGCAATTTTTAATGCCTTTTTAAATTTACTCTCCCATTGGATTAACAAAAAAGAGAGCAATCCGAATTCTATCGGGGCATAAATATGATGAAAGAAAAGGTTGTTTTTTTTGGTGGCAAAAAACAAAAGAACGGATTCCATTATGAAGGCAATTGTTAGATAAATTACAAATAATCGCAATTCTTTATCAATCTCAGTTTTCTTAATAAATAGAAATATCAATCCGCAAAAAGCTACAAATAGTAAAGTAGAACTAAAAAGTGCCCACAGGTGGAACATAATTATCCTTTAATCAAAACAATAAGGTGGACATGGGGTGCTATACTCAAGTACATATAAATCATTGGATATTGTTAAAACTTCTTTTCTTTCTTCAATGTATGTTTTATCGGAACCTCCTTTTTCAAGAAGCTCGATTACTAAACTTTTACTGTAGCGTGAAAAAACAGCTGCCTCACTAATAACTTTTTCGGGCGGATAAATAACTTTCCTGTTGTCACCGAGAATAATTACCTCACTGTCCACTATTTTAAACATCATGTTTTCAACAGATTTGTCGCATAATGTGCGTAAAAACTCACTTTCGATTTCTTTTTTTACTAAAACATCACCGAACAGTTCCCCGGCTTCTGTTTTGCTTATAATCTTTCCGGCATGTTTATTCATTCTCTATTAGACATTATTTTTCAATAAGTTACAAAGGGTATAAACTTCGTTCTAAACGAAGCAGCGAATAAAAACCGCTTTCAGTATTTTTTAAAAATTCACATATAAAGATGTGATATTCTTCACATAAAAAGCAAGTAAAATATGATTAATCGTACATCATGCAACAATCTCATTTTAAGAAAAGGTAGGGTTAACCCTACTAAAAAAGTAGGGACGACCCCCATTTTTTTTCAATAAGTAGGTAGCTATTCTTGCAACAGAAATTTTAATGTTTTTTTTTGTGTTGAATCATCGCTGCTAATAGCATCATACTTTTCGTGTGGTCTTAGAAGTAATTGAGAGTTTCTCTTTTGCCTCTCTCAATTTTAACAGATTTTTTTCTAGATGCCCTGCATGACATTGGATGCCTTTTATGATTGATGTGGATTAACCAGGGGAGTTTTATTACAACTTGTTAATTGAGAATTATGGTATCAAAAGGAAAATATACACTATTTGAAAGTAAAGACTTCGGTGAATGGCTGCATCTTAAAGAGTTTAATAGAAAAATTAAGTTGGTTCAGAATCACCATACTTATTCACCGTCATACAAAGATTTTGACGGTAATAACCACTTTGAAGTTATTGAAATGATCGAAAAAGACCATGTTGTAAACATGGGGCTGGGAGAGATTGGACAGCACTTCACAACTTTCCCGGACGGTAAAATAGCCACGGGAAGAAGTTTGGATAAAATTCCGGCAGGAATTAAAAGTGCAAACCAATTCGGAATTTCTATTGAACACCTTGGCAACTTTAATGCTGGTAATGATATTATGACGGAAGAGCATAAAAAAGCAATAGTTCTTTGTAATGCGTTTCTTTGCGAAAAGTTTAATATAGAAGTGAATACTGAAAATATAGTATATCATAGCTGGTATGATTCATTTTCCGGGATGAGAACAGAGGGAAGCGAAAACAAAGTTTCATGCCCGGGAGACAATTTTTTCGGTGGGAACGGAATTGAAGATGCAAAGAATTATTTTATCCCGGTGATAAAGGAAGCGATAGATTCTTATGATACGAAAATATTTAATTCCAATGGAAGAGTAACCGCTGAAATTGTTGCCGACGCATTAAATGTTAGAACATATCCGGGTATAAGCGGTGAAATCGTAAAAACGCTTACTAAAGGTGTAGTTGTTACAATTTTTGAAGAAGGGGATGGGTGGTATAAAATTCACCCGGAACAGAACCACTGGATTTATAGCGGTTATTTAAAACGATTTGAAATTCCTCATTGTGAGTGATGGATGTAATGAAATAAAGGGATAAAAGGGGATAACCGGGGAAAAGCATCTCCGTCTTTTGATCCGGCAATTCAGGGAACATATATCGGTAGTTCATCAACTAATGAATGTTTCAGGGAAATAAACCATAAACCCCTTCCTCCTTGTTTCGGTGAGGACATGCGAGGAAGGGCGTATATGGTTTTTTATTTTTTTTAAGAACCGATCTTTAATCCTTCAAACAGAAAAATTCTATTCTCCAAAGACGGTGCTTGCTACATTGAATTTGTTTTGTTCATTGTGTGTTCCTTATTTTTAGTAACAGCATTAATTTGAAAGATACATGAAACCTCAGAAAATCAAAGTAGAAAAAGGAAATCTTTATTTAACCTGGAAAGATGGAACAGAAGAACAGTTAAGTTTAAAGTATATGAGGGACGAATGCCCATGTGCCGGTTGTAAAGGAGAAACAATATTATTAAAATCTTACCGCCCCGCACAATTACCTGTTTTTCACCCGGAGATGTATAAAATCAAAGGTATAAACCCGGTAGGAGATTATGCAATCCAAATTGTATGGAAAGACGGACACGATACTGGCATCTATTCATGGGAATATATTAAAACGTTAATCCAACATCAGGCTGAAGGAATAAAACAAAACTACACTAAACTTATATGATCACAAAAGCAGATTTGAAGTATTACTCGCAACTTCTTCAAAAAAAGTATCGTATTTCCGAAAAGAAATTTATTATTGAAGGTGAAAAACTACTGAATGAAGCCCTCGCTTCGGGACTAAATTGTGAAGTTGTCTTTATGACAAATAGTTTTGTAGAGAAAAAAACTCCCGTGCTTTCTGAATTAAAAAAGAAAAACATTCGCATTGAAATATTAAAGCAGGTTGATTTCAACCAGCTTGTGGACACACAAACCCCACAGGGAATAGCCGGAATTTTTTACATGAAAAAAATGCACATTGGCGGCAATGAGAAAACTCTACCGCCTGTAATTGTTGCATTGGAGAGAATCTCCGACCCGGGCAATCTCGGAACAATTATACGCAATTGCGACTGGTTTGGTTTTGATTTTATTCTGGTAGGAGAAGATTGCGCAGAAATATATAATCCAAAAGTAATAAGAGCTTCAATGGGCTCGGTATTCCATGTCGATTTTTTTGATAACGTAAATCTTTATAAAAAGGCGGAAGAGTATATTCCCAAAGGGTATGACACAGTAGTGGCAGACCTCGAAGGAACACCCATAAGTAAATTTATTCCCGCGAAAAAAACAATTGTATTTTTCTGTAATGAAGCTGCCGGTCCTTCGCCGGAACTGTTGGGAATAGTTAAAAAGAAAATTACAATTCCACGCTACGGGAAAGCAGAGTCGCTAAACGTATCAACCGCATCGTCTGTGATTTTAAATTCCTTACGGGAGAAAATCCCTATCTAACTACTCCAGAAGCCGATACAGTTCCTTTCCCATTCGGACCGTCGGCTGTTACTTTTATATTAACCGCCCTGCTTTTAGGCACAGTATCCGTATCTGTTATTGTAAATGAAAACTGCGTCCATGCTTTGCTTTGAGTATCCGGTAATTGAACTGACTCATCCCCGCCGGTTTCAAGGTCTTTTCCGTTTACTGTAACGCTTATTGAAGTCCCTGAAGAAAGAGGATTTCCATGCTGATCCATTACTTCATAAAAGAATGTTTGTGTCCCGTTGTTCGGAACGTCAAAAGTTGTCGGGGTAATTGTTAATACGGGATAACCTGAAAAAAGGACAAGAATATCGTCCGTTATTGTAATTCCGTTTTCATCCGCAGTCTTTCCGGTTACAGTTGCAAATCCGGGACCCAATAATTGGTGAACCGGTCTTGGGTCAGCCGATACTAATCTAACCGTTCCGATACCGAGTTCATCGGTTTGTGCGGAGCCTTCGATTATTCCACCGTCGGTCGTGAAATAAACAGATGTATTCGGACGAACCGGGTTTCCGTACTTATCTCCTACATAAGCACTTATATTGTCTATAACACCTGAAATATTGAAGCCGGGAATGTTTACATATTCGGGAGCAATACTAAAGTGAGCGTCATCCGGTAATCCGCCGTGAATTGTGTACGATACAGGCTGTGAATAGATTACTTTATTGTCAATATTAATCGTAGCAAATATTTGAACAACTCCGGCTCGAAGTCCCGAAGTTAGAAAAACAGAAACCTGTCCGGAACTATCCGTTGCCGATACATCGGGGAAGATGAACTCTCCTCCGTTCGGTCTGGCTCCTACAGAAAACTTAACATTAACCCGGTTGGAATAAGTTATCGGAACACCCAATGAATCGACAACCTGGAAAGTTAATTTCCCGGTTTCGATAGAGCCGCTTGCCTGTACTCCAATAGATGTTGTTGATTGCGATAAAAGATAAATTGACGAAGCCGGTCCGCTTGATGTTGAAGGGGTTGTAACCGGTGTTAATTTAATTGCCTGGATAGTGTAAGTTGCTCCCGGTATAACTGATAGTAAAGATGTATCGGCAATAAAACCTGCTTTTCCAATTACAATTGCGATCATCTGTGTTGAATCTATTGTGAACTCAACTGAAAATGCACCTGAGCCATCTGTTTGTGTTTCTACTTTACTCGAATCATATAAAACTTTTACCGAAGCATAGTCGATTTTTACGCCGCTGACTGCATTTTCAACAACGCCTGCGAGAGTAACTTTTTTAGTGCCGGTATTGTTGTTATTTCCTCCTTCCCCTTCAATTGAAGAAGTGGGGGTATCGCAACTAACTACAGCAAACATAAAAGCCAAAAAGAAAACTAAATTTCGCTTAATTATACCGGGGAACAACATTTTCAATCTTTCCATTATAAACACTCATTTTATCGTGTTAAAAGTTAATTTGAATCGGAACTAATGTCAAGTACATTTTTCTAAAAACAGTTGAAGTGCAAGTTGATAAAAGCAAATAACTCGTACTTCTTTTTTATATTAGCCATTGTAATTTAATAATTTTGAAATAAAATACAGTAAGGAACAAGCCGTGGAAATAGAAAACTTATCAATAAACACAATTCGTTTTTTAGCGGTTGACGCAGTTCAAAAAGCAAACTCCGGGCATCCCGGTATGCCGATGGGCTGTGCCCCGATAGCATTTACGCTTTATTCCAAAATAATGAAGCATAATCCATCCAATTCCAAGTGGTTGAATAGAGATAGGTTTGTCCTTTCTGCGGGACACGGAAGTATGCTTCTGTACAGTACTTTGCATCTTTGCGGTTATGATATTCCTCTCGAACAATTAAAACAATTTCGGCAGTGGGATAGTATTACGCCTGGACACCCTGAATTCGGAATGACTCCCGGTGTAGAAACCACTACAGGTCCTTTGGGGCAGGGCTTTGCAACCGCAGTCGGAATGGCAGTAGCTCAATCCTATTTATCGGCTTTGTTCAACAAACCGGGTTATAAAATAATTGACCACTTCATTTACGGAATATGCAGCGACGGCGATATGATGGAAGGTGTTTCCCACGAAGCTGCATCAATTGCAGGACATTTCAAGCTCGGTAAATTGATTTTTTTCTACGATTATAACGGAATTACGATTGAAGGGAAAACTTCTTTAACATATTCCGAGGACGTTAAGAAAAGATTTGAAGCATACGGCTGGCATGTCGAAAATATTGATGATGTTAATGATTTGGCTCAAATTGAAAAAGTTGTGTCCTCTGCTCAAAAAGATGAGAGACCGTCAATAATTATAACTAAAACACATATCGGTTTCGGAAGCCCCAATAAACAGGATAAATCTTCTTCTCACGGTTCCCCGCTCGGAATTGATGAGGTCAAATTAACAAAGCAGAAGTTAAATTGGAATTATGAAGAAGATTTCTTTATCCCGGCAGAAGTAAAAGAGTATTTCACTCATTTAAAAAGTAAATTTGAATCTTACGAATCAAACTGGGAGAAACTGTTTCAAGAATACAAAAGCAAGTACCCGGAAGATGCAAAAAGTCTGCTTGATTATTTAAAAGGCGATTTTGGAGATGCATGGAAAGAAAAACTTCCTGTATTCAAAAACGAAGGGAAGAAGATTGCAACCCGGCAGGCTTCAGGAAAAGTATTAAATGAAATCGCCCCTCTATTGCCGTCAATGCTCGGAGGCTCTGCGGATTTGCATCCTTCCAACAATACTTATCTCACGGCTTATAAACCGTTTTCTGCCGAAGATTATTCCGGAAGAAATTTTCATTACGGGATAAGAGAACATGCAATGGGTGCAATTCAAAACGGTATAGCACAATACGGCGGAGTGATTGCTTATTGCGGAACTTTTCTTGTTTTCTCCGATTATATGCGTCCTGCTATCAGACTTGCGGCAATGTCCCACATAAAAACGATTTATGTTTTTACACATGACAGCATCGGGCTTGGAGAAGATGGTCCTACTCATCAACCTGTAGAACAAATAGCAGCATTAAGAGCAATCCCGAATCTTATTAATATCCGTCCCGCAGATGCAAACGAAACAACTCATGCATGGAGGATAGCATTGGAGAGTAAAGGCTCTCCTGTAGCGCTTGCTCTTACTCGCCAGGGACAACCTGTATTATCCGGTGATCTTTATCCTGAATTTGAAAATGTTGCTCGCGGTGCCTACATATTATCAGGCACTGAAGGAAAGCCGGATATAATTCTTTTAGCTTCAGGTTCCGAGGTTCATCTAATTCTAAAAGCAAAAGTTGAATTAGAAAAAGAAGGAATAAAAGCACGTGTAGTTAGCTTTCCAAGCCACGAACTTTTTGAACAACAATCTGAAGAGTATAAAGCAACTATTTTAGGGGATTACGATTTGCCGAAACTTGCAGTAGAAGCAGGCGTATCAATGGGATGGGATAAATATCTCGGTAAAAACGGAGAAATGATCAGCCTTGAGCGTTTCGGTGCTTCTGCCCCTGAAAATGTCCTTTTCGAAAAATTCGGGTTTAGTGTAGAAAACATCGTCTCGGTAGCTAAAAAGATGATTAAATGACAGGCGTTTAAAATAAAACGGGGTTGCCTAAAAGTATATTTGACAACCCCGATAATTTATCGATTAAAGTCCGGTACAACCGGTTCAATTTATTTTAAGCCGGGGGATTCCATGTTTCAAGGATTAATTTCTTATCTGCAAGCAGATCTTTTTTCACATCCTGAACCCGGATTGCAGTTCGGTTTAATATCGAATAAACATTATCAACATATAACCGCAGATCATCTATTTTGTTCGCATCCGGTTTCCCGTGAATTGATTCGATCATATCGGAATAAATTGAATCAAGCATTTGTATTTCTCTATCGAAATTTAATTCGGTGCGGGGAATCCCGCTTTTCTTGCTGGGCATACTAACCTCTCTTTTTTTTATTGCAAAGATAATTAAAAAAAACAACTCCGGTAAACTGAAAAACGAAAACTACTTAGTACTTTACCGAGCATCCATACGGTGTGCTTGTTTTTACTTTAACAGCATTTCCGGCAAGCGAAGCATTAAGAGCTTCCCTTACATAATTAACAGCTTCATCAATATCATCAACATCCGTGGAGGGTTTGTCGTCAATTGCCCCGGCATAGATTAATTTTCCCTCGGGGTTAATAACGAACATGTGGGGTGTTGTTTTTGCACCGTATTTTTTCCCAACTTTACCATCTTCGTCAATTAAATAAGCTGTAGCATTGGCTCCCAAGGCTTTCAATCTTTTGTTTATTTCATTATTCGAAAAATGTCCCTGTTTCCCTTCGGCAGAGGAACAAATCAATAACCAGACAACATCTTTTCCGACATACTCTTTCTGGAGAGTCTGCATATTGTCGCTATTGTAATGTTTTTTAACAAAAGGGCAATCGAAGTTAATCCACTCAAGAACCACATATTTTCCTTCAAAATCGTTTAACGAATGCTCCTTCCCGTTACTATCCTTCAAAGTGAATTTCGGTGCTTCTGCATCAATTTTAATCTGGGCACTAATATTCGTCAGAAAAAGAATAACTGCAGCGAGCGTAAAAATGTATTTTAGCATTTAAGCCTCCTATTTGTTTAGTTTTATTTTTTGTTGAATTGCTTTATAAATTCCAGCTTCATCCCACCCTTCGGGGGTGTAAAATACCGCATCAAGTTCCTCAGGTAACTCACCGCGCATTGGGTCAAGCGGAACAGTTAGTAAATATTTTCCGTCTTCCAAAAGAAGTTTCGAAACGGAAGCGTATGAAAAAATTCCTTGTTGAACCGGGAAAAAATCGATCCGGGAAAAGTTTTTCAAGGTGCCTCCGGGAACAATCTCAAACAATATACTCTCGTTTTTTGAAAATGCTGAAATTTTTATGTTATCCGCATTTACCGGTATCATTGTTCTAATCTGTTCAAAAATCCGGCGGTTATCTTTGTTTGTTTTCACTTTCTCTTTTGAAGCGTAAAAAACTTTTGCAGCAATAGAGGTTCCGGGAATACACTCTTCTTTACATGCAAGCCAGGTAGCTTTTACTTCAACCCGGTTTTCAAAATCTGTTACATCCGAAGTCTTAATTTTGAACAAATAAGCGGCTTCTTTCTCATACCCGAAGTTTACCATATCATCAACCAGAAATTTTTTCGGATATGGAATTGCCGGTTCACTTATTGAAAAGGAGGATGGAAGTGTCCACTCAAAAAGTGTTTTTAAGCCGCCATCGCCGGGATTTTCCCAGTACGTATGCCATTCATCCTTTATTTTCAGTTTAACTGCAACGTAAAAAGAATCGTTTGAGATAATTGAATCGGACCCGGCAATTATCTCAATTAAAACAAGCGGTTCGTCATTGTTTTGTGCTGCTAAAGCAGTTGAAAGTATAAGCATCAATAATAGTACAACTAAATTTTTCATCTATAATAAAAATTCCTGAATCGTGAACGGCTTTTAATTTAAATACCGCAATCAAGTTTAAAGTTCAAAGAATTGAAGGATGTTTTGGGAAAATAGTGGTGGAAAAAACAGAATGTATTTACTATGTAAATATCCACCTGGCTAATAATGTACACAAATTCTTTGAAAAGTAGTGAATACGGCGATTTTTTTTAATTAAGTTGACGGCATTTTAATTGATAAGTCTAAAGAAATTCTAAATTCAACCGATAATGGAAGAGTAGAATAGTATAATTTTGTGTTATTAATGGAGAAGTCCCCTTTGAACAGGTCAGAAATAATAGAAAAACTGCGTTTCCCGGACACCGATGTCCGCAGGCAAACAATAGAAATGTTTTTTAATGAAGAGCCGGATGAAGAAATCTTATCAATCCTTTGTTCCTTTCTTAATGATGAAAACACAGGCGTTCGTGATGCCGTTAGTAATGTTTTAACGATAAATAATAATGAAAAAATTCCCGGTTTATTGGTTCCGTTGGTCTCATCTCCCGATATAAGCGTTAGAAATCTTGCCGGGGAATTGTTGTTGAGAAAGGGAGAGGCATCCATCGAACCACTGACGAAATACCTTGCTACCAATGAAAATTTGGATGACCAAAAGTTTATAATAGATATTTTAGGTTTAATTGGGATTTCAGGTCCCGAACCTGAAATTATTAAAGTGCTGAGAAACTCGAATAACGATAATGTAATCCTTTCTTGCATTGAAGCACTCGGCAACCTGAAATCAACACAATCTTATGATGTTTTAGTAGAATACTACGATAAGTTGGACCTGTACAAACCAACAATTGTTGAAGCATTGGGAAAACTGGATAACCCGGCAATACTCGATTTTATTTTCGACAAGTACGCAAACGAGGAAGAATTAACGAAATTTGCGATGCTGGAGTGTCTCGGGAAACAGGGGAATGATGATTCATTCTTTTTCTTACTTTCCGAGTTAAAATATTATGAACCGCCGCTTAGCTGGGAAGCAATACGTTCTCTGAAGTTATTAAAAGACAAACTGGAACTTGATATTCCGTTTGATGAAAGCACAAAAAATTCTATTCTAAATGCGTTACAGGAGGGGGATGTTTATTACAAGAAACCGGCTGTAAGCCTGCTCCGTTCTTTTGTTGACAGGGAAGTGTTTAAAACTTACTTAGCTGTTTTCGGCGGAGATTTTACAATTGATGATGAAATTAAAAACAATATCTATCCGCATTTTGAGCTGTTTGTAAGGCAGTTAATAGATTATCTTGACGGCTCGCCGGGCAACTTGCGGGCAGTAATAGAACTTACAAGGGAAATGTTTGAAATGAGTTCGCCATCGGAACAGAACGACTCATTGGCAATCGAATCGCATAAACTGTGCGAAAAATTAACCGGACACCTTACACACCCGGATGAGGAAGTCCGCAGAATAGTTATGGAGCTGCTATTCCATTTAAATCCTGAAACGGCATTAATCTTTTCCGATACGATGATGGCAGATCAAAACGTGTGGAACAGAATGCGTTTGGTAGATCTTTTAGAGGAACTGAACTCGGAAAAAGCCGTGCCTGTATTGGAACTGTTGGCTAATGATGAGGACGAGATGATTAAGGAGAGAGCTTTGCAGGTTTTATCGGGAACGAATAATTAATATATAGGTTAAGGAATAATGTTTACTCAAACTCAAAATACCCCCCGGATTTCAGATTTGAATTCGAATATTGGGTTTCAAACATTCAGTAATAGTGAACTTTCAGTTGAAGCATTTTCTGAACTAAGGAAATATATTTACAATTTGTGCGGGATTTATTTCCCGGACAACAAGAAATATTTCCTTGAAAGCAGGCTTCAGAAAAGAATTCGCTTTCTGAAACTGGATTCGTTTGAAAAGTACATGGATTTTCTGAAGTACAATCCCAACAAGAATAGTGAAATAAAGTATCTGGTTGAAGCAATTACGATAAATGAGACTTTCTTTTTTAGGAACCAGCCGCAGCTTGACGCACTTGTATCGGGAGTAATACCGGGTATTGTTGCTTCAAGACCGAAGTTCAACAACAAAATAAAGATATGGAGCGCCGCTGCATCTTCCGGTGAAGAAGCTTATTCTACTGCGATAATTCTTACCGAATTGGTTAAACCGAAATTCCCTTATCTCGACTTCGAGATAGTTGGAACGGATATTAACCATGCAGTTATCGAAACCGCGAGCAACGGTATTTACAAAGATTATTCGATCCGGAATACACCAATCTACTATCTGAAAAAATATTTTAAGAATAACAATAACAGCTACGAAATAGACCCGCAAATTAAAAAGATGGTTACATTTAAGTATCTGAATCTTTATGATGATGCTGCGATGCGAACATATATGAATTTCGATGTTATTTTCTGCGCAAATGTATTAATTTATTTTGATGTCGCCTCTAAAATTAGAGTAGTATCAAACCTGTATAATTCACTTAACAAAAACGGTTATTTGTTTATAGGATACGCTGAGACATTACAGGGAATATCCAAAGCATTTAAACTTGTCAGTTACCCGAAAACAATCGGATATAAAAAGGAGTAATAATGAAAAAAGTTATTTTAGTAGCTGATGATTCGCCAACAATCAGGAAATTTGTTACAGCTTCGCTTTGTTTAAGCGGTTTCGAGGTAATTTCCGCCTCGGATGGAATGGAAGCAGCCGAAAAACTTCCGCAGCACAAAATCGACCTGGTAATAACTGATCTTAACATGCCGAATCTTGATGGTTACGAGTTTATTAAAATTATTAGACAAAACGATTCTTACAGCGATATTCCCATTATTATTCTTTCTTCACTGGCAGGCAGTGAAGAAGTTCAAAAAGGATTAAGCTGCGGTGCAAATTCTTACCTAATTAAACCTTTTGACCCGAAGAGAATTCAATATGAAGTTGCAAAGTATTTAAACTAAATTACGAGGAAAACATGTCATTGAAATTTTTAGTAGTGGATGATTCACTAACTATGAGAAGAATCGTCGTTAATTCATTGAAAAACCTGGGCTATAGCGAATTTGTGGAAGCCGCCGACGGACAGGAAGCCTTAACTAAACTTGATAGCGATAGAACAATTAACTTTGTTATTACAGACTGGAATATGCCTGTATTGTCCGGACTTGAATTAACAAAAGGAATTCGGGGGAATGCAGATTTTGCGAATGTCCCTATCCTAATGGTAACCACAAGGGGAGTTAAAGAAGATATAATCGAAGCTCTTCAAGCTAAAGTATCAAACTATATAATTAAACCTTTTACACCGCAAGTGTTAAAAGAGAAAATCGACCAGATTTTATCAGCTCAATCAAATTAGGAGTTATAATGAGTAATTTAAACAGCATGACTACGGTTTTTGAAAAACTAACAGACCTAAAGAATATTTTTAAGTTTGGTGAAAGAATAGTCCCGGTTATTCAAAGCCTTATTGAATTTATGAGAGATATTGTTCCTTTATTGGAAAACATCAACCTGTCGATTGCCGACAGTACACGTAAAATTCCGCAAGCGGCAAACCAGATCCAGAACGTTACAAGTGCAACCGAGCTGGCGACTACGGAAATTCTCGACCTCGTTGATGAAATAACAAATATCCTTACCGGTATCGAAAGCCAGGCTGTAGATTTTTTCAAGGATATTAATGAAAGAGTTAGCAGCTATGAAAAGCTGAAAGAAATGTTCAAAGACAATGAAGAAGTCCTTTCTCTTGTAGAAAAAATTTCTCCGTCAAAAGCAGCGGAACTGCAAAAGACAAATATTCTTGAAAACATTGCAAAAATAAAAGCGGATTCTTACCAGATTACTCTCTCCTTACAAGTACAGGATATAACCGCACAACAGCTCGCATCTGTAAATCATTTGATAGAGTCGGTGCATTCAAAACTTTCATCGTTGATACAGGATATTGATCATGCGGACTTAAATGCCGATATTAAAGGAATAGTAATGGAAACGCCCGAAGGGGTTGTCTTTGATCCGAATGCTTCTTATTCTAACAAGGAAGAGAGACAAAAAGAGATAGACGTTCTCGTAAATCAATCAATAAAAACAACTCAAGAGGAAGTTGATAACCTGTTTAAATAGTTATGGAAAACTTAGACAAAGACATGATTTTTAACGATCCTTCAATGAAGGAGATTTTCGACAGTTTTATTGTTGAAACAAGAGAAATTTTTGAAAACCTTGATGTTGAACTTGTTGAACTTGAAATAAAACCAAACGACACAGATCTTCTTAACAAGGTGTTTAGAGCATTTCATACAATTAAAGGGACATCAGGATTTCTGGGACTCGAAAAAATGACTGCAGTAACACACAGATGCGAAGACATTCTGAACAAACTGCGTAAAAACGAAATCCAGCTTAATGAAAGAATAATGACCGCCCTCTTAGCTGCTTTTGATAGTATGAAAGCCTTGCTAAAAATCATTGAGTCTACATTTACCGAAAATTTTGATATTTCTGCTCCAATTCAGATTTTAGAAAACCTTTTCGTTGAACAAGAAGAAAAAAGTACGGTAGAAGAGCCAACCCTGCCTGTTTTATCAGATGAAAAAGATGCTGAACCGGAAGTTACAATTGTAGAAGAACCGGAATCACCGGTTAATGATGTTAAACAGGAAGAAACGAAAGAAAATGCCGCCGCGGCTAAGAGAACAGCTGATATTATTACTCAAAAAAGAGTTGATAACTCAATCCGTGTGGACGTAGAAAGGCTTGATAATCTTGTTAATATAGTTTCCGAATTAGTACTTGGAAGAAACAGGCTTACGCAAATTCACCAGGACGCTTCATTACAATATGAAGGGACGAAACTTGTAAAAGACCTTTCGGAAGCAACAAGGCAAATCGATATTATGACAACCGAACTTCAACTTGCGGTTATGAAAACAAGAATGGTTAAAATCGGTAAAGTCTTTAACCGGTTCCCCAGGTTGATTAGAGATTTATGCAAAGAAATGCACAAAGATATTGAGCTTGTTATAAAAGGAGAAGAAACCGAGCTCGATAAAACCTTGATCGAAGAAATCAACGACCCTCTCGTTCATCTTGTAAGAAACTCGGTTGACCATGGAGTTGAAAGCCCGGAAGAAAGAGTTAGCAAAGGAAAAAACGCAAAAGGTATAGTTACGCTTTCGGCAGAGCATGAAGGGAATAATATAATAATCACTGTTGAAGATGACGGGAAAGGAATTAACCCGGATTTTATTAAAGCTAAGGCAATTAGCAAAGGCTTAATAACGCAAGCAAGGGCAGATGAACTCTCAAAGAATGAGGTTTTCGGTCTAATTTTTGTCCCCGGCTTTTCGACAGCAGAAAAAGTAACAAATGTCTCCGGCAGAGGTGTCGGTATGGACGTTGTAAAAACGAATGTTACAAAACTGCGTGGTATTATTAATGTTGATTCAACTGTGGGGCAGGGAACCAAAATTGTTATAAAACTTCCTCTTACACTTGCAATAATTCAAGGATTACTCGTCCAGATAAATGCAGAGACAATAGTGATTCCTCTGAACTCTGTGCTTGAAGTAATAAGAGTGAATAATGAACAGATTTATACAGTAAACCAGAAAGAAGTTATTAAACTGCGTGAAAGTGTAATTCCTTTAATTGATATTAGCGGAATTCTTTATAAAGAGGATTCGGTTGAAGAGAAGAAATGGCAATACGTGGTGATTGTCGGACTGGCAGAAAAAACATTCGGAATTAAAGTTGATTTCTTACTTGGTCAAAAAGAAGTTGTGATTAAATCTCTCGGTGCTTATTTAGGAAATATAGAAGGAATTGCAGGTTCAACAATTATGGGGGACGGAAAAGTTGTTGTAATTTTGGACCTATCAGAAATAATTAATAAACTTAGAGTGTAAAGAGTGGAAGATTTTATTAAAGTTTTAGTAGTAGATGATTCAGCATTCATGCGGAAATCTCTTTCCATTTTATTGGAATCCGATCCACAAATTAAGATTATTGGAACCGCAAGGGATGGACTTGACGGATATAATCAGGCGTGCAAATTAAAACCGGACCTAATTACTCTTGACGTTGAAATGCCGAAAATGGATGGGCTTGCAGCATTAAAAAAGATTATGGCGGATTGTCCTACCCCGGTAATAATGGTCAGCTCATTAACATCCGAAGGAGCCGAAGCTACAATTAAAGCTATGGAATTGGGGGCAGTTGATTTTATCCCGAAAGAAATGTCCTTCGTAAGCGTTAATATTACAAAAATAAAAGATGACCTTATTAAAAAGGTTAAAGCTATTATAAGCCAGAATAAGTTTAAGAAACGGATGCAAAGGCTTCAAGCGGCAAGTCCAGCATATAGAAGACCTGCTTCAGTAACATCGATTATACAGGATTTACCTTTGATGGCTTACAAAGCCCTCGCAATAGGGATTTCAACCGGGGGTCCATTCGCATTACAAAAAGTAATTCCGCAATTATCGGAAAAAATTAACTGCCCGGTTTTCGTAGTTCAACATATGCCTCCGAAGTTCACAAAATCACTCGCAGACAGACTGAACGGAATGAGCAAGCTTGAAGTAAAAGAGGCGGAAGATGGTGAAAACATAAAATCGAATATTGTGTATATTGCGCAGGGAGGAAGACACCTGAAAGTTCGCGGTAGTTCTCCTTCTAATGTAAGAATTGAAATATCGGATGAACCTAAAGATTCATTGAATAAACCATCCGTTGACGTTATGCTCGATTCAGTCAATAAAGTTTACGGCAAATATACTTTGGGGGTAATAATGACGGGAATGGGACGGGACGGGCTCGAAGGAATTACAGAGTTAAAAAGTATCGGCGGTCATGCAATTGCCCAGGATGAAGAAACGTGTGTCGTTTATGGTATGCCGAAAGCTATTGTTGATGCAGGGTTAGCAGACGTTGTGCTTCCGATTGAAAGAATACCGGTTACAATTAATAGGGTTATGGCAAATGAAAAGTGAATTTGAAAACTATAGATTTATCGAAATTACTCCGCGCGAAGTATCAAAAAAAGATGCTTTAATTAAATCAAAAGACGTTAAAGTTACGGGGAATGTATCAATTACGGTTGAAGAAGAAAGCAAAGACGGGATTAAAGTGTTGCTGAAAAAGGACGAAAACGAAAACATTAAAGAAATAAAATTCGTTTGTTCCTGCGGTGAAACTAAAACGATCCAGTTCGATTACTTTGCCGAATAATTAACATTTGTAGAATTTTAGCCATTCTCAATCTCCTACCACTACATTTTTAGACAAAATTTAACGGAATCCCCGTGGCATTAGTTTTGCCAAAGTATAATAAAAAAGAAATGGAAAACTAATGTCTGAACCAACACTTGGAATGCTTGAAAAACTAGTCGGGTATACCTCTCTTAAACAAAAGGTGATCAATAAAAATATTGCTAACCTTTCAACAGAGAATTATGTCCGGGAAGAAGTCTCTTTCCAGGATTTTTTATCCGGCAGTGCAAATAACAATCTAAACATTACCAGCCAGAAGCACATCACGCCGCAAAAGCCTGAAGGATTGGAGAATAATCTGAATGTTGTTAAAAACTCAGCCGGGGAGATGTATTCGGGCGTTAATAATGTTGATATTGAAAAAGAAATGGCGGATCTCGCAGAAAATACTATCGTGTTCAAATTTGCCGTAAGAAAACTTAGCGGATACTTTAAAAATGTTCAAAGCGTAATTAAAGGAGGACGTGCATGAAAATTAACACTAATTTTAACGGGTTTGACTATAGCTCTCTTGGAATGAACATTCAAAGAAAAAAAATGGATATGGTCGCTAAAAATCTTGCTAATATAGATAGCACAAAAACAGGCGAAGGAGTTCCTTATAAAAGAAAAATATTAAAAATTGCAACAACAGGTAACGATGTTGCAAAAGCAATTGAACCGCAGCAATTTATACCGCTTAAAGCAACAAGCGATAATCATATCCGGGGAACAGCAAAAAGCGCCGGTATCAGTACAGGCTCAAATTATGATATTAGCGGAATGGAAGTAGACGACCCCACTATGGGCGATATGGTTTATATGCCGGAACACCCGGATGCAAATGAAAACGGTTACGTTCTTATGCCCAACGTTAATGTGGTAACTGAAATGGTAGATATGATTGCCGCTACAAGAGGATACGAAGCTAATTTAACAGCTTTTAACGCATCAAAACAAATTGCTAAAGACACACTGGACATGTAATATGAAAATCGCTGAAAACTCAATAGGAAACTATAATATCGTAAGAACTGCAATGGTTAATCAATCACCCAAAATCGTTGCGGAAAATACAGTATCAAAAGAAGAAAAAGCTTTCTTTTCAGGTCTGTATCCCGGTAACAAGGATACAATAATGGATTATCATTTTTATCAAAGAAGCGGAAAAATGTCCGGGGTTTCAATCGGTTCAATATTCGATAGGAGAGGATAAAATGAAAATAGGTGCTCTTTCAGGCTGGAACCCGGCAGTAAACCAGGTTAAAAAATTAGAAACCGATAAAGTTTCAAACTTCGATAACATTTTTACAGGCTTTGTTAAACAGGTAAACATGGAACAGTCGGAATCCAAAAATATGCTTCAGGACTTTATTGAAGGAAAAGGTGTTGAACTTCACGAAGTTATGATAGCCGGGGAAAAAGCGAAAACAAGCCTCGAACTTCTAATGGAAATTAGAAATAAATCAATTGATATGTATAAAGAATTAACAAGAATGCAGTAGTAAAGTGGAACAAGGAAAAAAACTTCTTCAGCCTTTAATTCAAATTTTTAACAAGCTATCGATCTCGCAGCGTTTACTGATAGGCGGATTGGTAGTTCTGTCATTTTTCTTTCTTATAGTTGTAATGTTCTTTCTTAACGAGCCGAATTATTCAGCTTTGTACACAAACCTTGCATCAGAAGATGCTTCGCAGGTAATTGAACATTTAACTGAACAGAAGATTCCCTATAAAATAGAAGATAACGGGCAGACTATCAGAATACCGAAAGAGAAACTGTACGAAATGAGACTGGCTCTGGCAGCAAAAGGAGTTCCTAATTCGGGAATAGTCGGGTACGAGATTTTCGATAAAAATACAATGGGTATGTCGGAATTCATGCAGAAACTAAGTTATAAACGCGCTCTTGAAGGAGAACTTGCAAGAACAATTCTTCAACAATCAAATATCGAAGCTGCAAGAGTGCATATAGTTTTTCCGGCGAAAAGCGTTTTTCGCGATGAACAAAAAGACCCAACGGCATCGGTTGTGCTTAAGTTGAAAAATACTGCCGACCTGCCGAAGAAAAGCGTCCTTGCAATTTCGCATCTTATCGCAAGCAGTGTTGAAGGTTTAAAACCGAATAAAGTTACAATAGTTGATTCTAAAGGACGATTACTTTCTGAAGAATCTGAAGATAATTCGCTTGGAGCAATTTCAAGCAAGCAGTATGAACTTAAAAATAATGTTGAAAACTATCTTGCAAATAAAGCTCAAAGCATCCTCGATAACGTTCTTGGCTACGGAAATTCAATTATTAAAATAAACGTCGACCTTGATTTCAACCAGGTTGAAAAAACCATGGAAACTTTTGACCCGGAATCACAGGTAATAATAAGCGAGCAAATTACAAAATCTGAATCGGGCGGAAGATCAATAAGCGATTCAACTGCACTGAATAACGAAAATAACATTACCAATTACGAAGTAAGTAAAACCGTTCAAAGAGTTATCGAAGGAACTGG
Organism: Ignavibacteriaceae bacterium; assembly: GCA_036795455.1. Classification (GTDB taxonomy): domain Bacteria; phylum Bacteroidota; class Ignavibacteria; order Ignavibacteriales; family Ignavibacteriaceae; genus DAIRET01. The sequence continues at coordinate 54,314 of DAIRET010000002.1, read as the reverse complement.
TAACATAAAAAGGATTACTGTTGCCGCAGTAATCAACGGTATAACAAAAGAAATTAAAAAAGGGGACCAGGTAGAAACAGTAGTTGAACCTCGCCCTGATGAACAGCTTAAGAAATTAGAACCGGTTATAATGCAGTCGGTTGGTTATAACCCCGAAAGAAACGATATAGTGTCGGTTGTTAGCATTCCTTTTGAATCACAGGAATATAAAGGAACAATGGATACGGAATCTTCTCCGTTCGGAAATATGGACGATATTTCAAACATAATTATAGTAATAGCATCAATTCTTGCGGCAATGTTTGTATTAAAAGGATTGCTAAAACGTTTGAAAAATGAAAAAATAATAATCGGTACGGTAAGGCAACCCGGTAGTTATGCAAATGATGACATGCAGGCAGAAGGGGGAAAGATGGAAATAGTTCAAAAACCAGCATCCCGAAAAAGGAAACCGGTTATAGAAATTGGTGATATTGAAGACGAAATTAGCGATGAAGCTATAAGTAAAAAGATAAGGCAGGAGAAAATTGTCAACTACGTAGGACAAAATCCGGCTGAAGCTGCTAAACTAATCAATTTGTGGTTGAAAGAAGATGAGTACTAAAGAACAAACCGCTCTGAAAGAGAGCCTTGCTAATCAATTAAACGGAGCCCAAAAAGCCGCATTACTAATGCTTGGTATGGACCCGGAAGTCGCTGCAAGAGTATTTAAATACTTGGATAATGCCGACGTAGAATTGATTTCAGCGGAAATTACAAAAGTCCGCAGTACTCCAAGCAATGTTGTCGACAATGTAATGAACGATTATTACGGTATGATTACAGCACGCGAGTTTGTACTTGAAGGCGGTATTGAAGTTGCGCAGGAAATCCTTGAAAAATCTTTCGGGCTATCAAAAGCACTTGAGATAATTGAAAAAGTAAAGAGTATTACTACTCTGCATGGATTTGACGTTTTGAAAAAAGCGGATTCAACACAACTTATAAATTTTTTAAGCAAAGAACATCCACAAACAATAGCATTAATATTGTCTCATCTTAATCCGGAGCAGACTGCTGCTGCATTAAAAGAACTTCCGGAAGAGGTAAGGATTGATGTAGCGTACAGAATTGCGGCGCTTGGAAAAATATCTCCGCAAACTTTGAAACAGATAGAAAAAGTAGTTGATGAACTTGCCGGTGTTTCAATTAGTCAATCGGCCCGCCAGATAGGCGGACCTAAAAGTCTCGCAAATATTCTTAACCGTACAAATGTCGGGGTCAGCAAAGAAATACTTGCAAAGATGCAGGAAATAGATGCGGACATAGCACTTGAAGTAAAGCGTTTAATGTTCCTTTTCGAGGATATTGTTCATATTCAAAACAAAGATATTCAAAGAATTCTTAAAGAAGTTGATAGAAAAGACCTTGCTCTTGCATTGAAAACTGCGGATGAAAGATTGAAAACAAAAATATTTTCTAATATGTCCGAAAGAGCAGCAGACCTTCTGAAAGAAGAATTGCAGTATATGGGACCGGTTAAATTAAAAGAAGTAGAATCCGCACAGGCAAGGGTTGTTGACATAATTAAAAGTCTTGAAGATCAGGGAGAAATAAGTGTAAATCTCCGCGGTGGTTCGGAAGAGGTTTATGTCTGAGGTAATTAAACTTAAATGTAAACCGCAGAAATTTTCTGCAAACGTTGATCTTCTTTACGAAGTTGAAAACAAACCGGAACAAAAAACTAATCCGGTAGAAGAACTTAACAAAGAATTCGAAAAAAGATTTGAAGAAGGATTCAACCGCGGGTACGAGCAGGCAAAAGAAGACCTGGAACAAGAAAACACAAATGAAATGTTGAAAAAATCGGAAGAGTTTATAAAAATTCTTTCGAGCCTGGAAGAAAAAATTTCTAATTATGAATCCTCATTCGACCATATAGTTGCGGAAGTATCATTAAAGATTGCAGAAAAAGTAATTCAAAGCCATATACCCGAAAAGGAATCAATGTTAGCTCTTATTAAATCTGCAGCACAAAAAATTATCGGAGCCAATGAAATAGTAATAAGACTGAACCCTGAAGACTACCAACTTTTAACGCCATCGGATTATGACGGGTTGGCAGGTAATAAATTTACGAAAATCAATTTTGACATTACTCAAAAAGTAGAGCGTGGCGGCTGTTTTATTGAAACCGAAATCGGGAATGTTGACGCAAGAATTGATTCTCAACTTGAATTATTGAGAAAAGCATTCGAAGGTAAAGACAGAGATTTAAGTGGAAATAGCTGATTTATATATCGAAAAATATTCACGCATAATCAATTCGAATGATTTGATAAAACTACACGGCAGGATTACCGATGTAGTAGGTTTTGTCGTTCAATCAATCGGACCAAATGTAAAACTTGGAGAAATTTGTTCTATAATTGATAGAGAAGGGAACGAAGTCGGTAAATCGGAAGTCGTTGGATTTAAAGACGGTAAAGTAGTTTCTATCGCACTCGGAGAGATGAAAAATGTATCACCGCACTGCGAGATTCTTGCTACAGGCGAATCTTTCAAAGTTGCAATAAGCGATAATCTTCTCGGACGTGTAATTGACGGACTCGGGAATCCGATAGATGATTTAGCAGATTTGGAAATTGACCGGTTTACAGATATTTATAGTGAACCGCCTAACCCGCTTCAAAGAAGTAGAATCTCGGAACCGCTTCAAACCGGAATAAGAGCAATAGACGGATTATTGACATGCGGCAAAGGGCAGAGAGTTGGAATATTTGCGGGCAGCGGCGTCGGTAAAAGTGTTTTACTCGGCATGATTGCCCGAAATACAAATGCAGATGTGAATGTTATAGTTCTTGTCGGTGAAAGAGGAAGAGAAGTAAGGGAGTTTATAGAGAAAGACCTCGGAGAAGAAGGTTTGAAGAGATCCGTGCTTGTTGTTGCTACAAGCGATAAATCGGCTTTGCTAAGAGTGAAAGCCGCATACATCGGAACAACGATTGCAGAATACTTTCGCGACCAGGGAAAAGATGTTGTTTTGATGATGGATTCGGTTACGCGCTTCGCTATGTCGCAAAGAGAAATCGGTTTAACAGTAGGCGAACCACCGACGACAAAAGGGTATACTCCTTCAGTTTTTGCTCTTCTGCCGAAACTGCTTGAAAGAGCAGGGACTTCGTCGAAAGGTTCTATTACTGGTTTTTATACAGTACTTGTAGACGGCGACGATATGACCGAACCGGTTGCAGACGCAGTGAGATCGATACTGGACGGACACATAGTACTTTCAAGAAGGCTGGCGAATAAAGCGCAGTTCCCGGCAATTGATCCGCTGCAAAGCATAAGCCGTGTTATGCCGGATATAGTTTCACAGGAACATAGGAAAAGAGTCGGGTTATTTAATGAAATTCTTGCAACATATAACGAAGCAGAAGACCTAATCAATATCGGGGCTTATGTACGCGGTAGTAACCCGCAGATTGATCACGCTCTTTCAAAAATAAATGATTTAAGAACATTTCTTAAACAAAATTATGACGATCACGCAAAGTTTGATGAAACAGTGCAAAGATTATTTCACATAATAGAAGAACCTTTGCTTTAATAATGAAGATGAAGTATGGCTAAATTTAAGTTTAAATTCGACTCGGTAAATAAAGTGAAGCAAAATCTCGAAAAGAAAGTAAAGAGAGAACTTGCTATAGTAAACATGGAGATAAACAATATCTCGCTTGAAATCGAACAGTTATATAAAGAGAAAGAAAAAGTACGCCAGGGGGCTTTCAACAATTCGAGAATAAGAGCAAATGAACTGCAAGCCCAGTTGAACTATGAAAATTTTGTTGACGAACTTATAAAATCAAAAAAGGAAAAGAAAGCCGAAAAAGAAATTGAAAAGGGAAAAATAATTGAAGAACTGGCAATGAAGAAAAAAGAAGTGAAAATATTCGATTCCTTGAAGGACAAACATTACCAGAATTATCTTGTAGAAGAAAATAAAGCAGAATTATCGCTGCTTGATGATATTGCATCGAAGAGGCTTACAAAGGCATAGTAATGAAGAATCAACTAATATATGCCCTCGTATTTTTAATAGCCTTTGTTGCCGTTACAGGTATAATAATAATTGCAAATGAAAACTTTACAAACATCTTTGCATTCGATTTCTCGGGAAAGAAACCGATAATAATCTATGAAGAGGAAGAAGCCCTTACAGAAGAGACGGAAACGGCGGAAGCATTAAACACGGATACAACCGAAGTCACGGATTCTACACTTGCCGTGGACAGCCTTGCAGTTGTTGATTCGAAGGGGGATTCGCTTAGTCAATCAAAAGAATTAATAAACGTTCCGCAACTTTCGCAAATCAAGAAAATGGAACCAAAACCGACGCCAAAATCAAACAGTGCACAAAAAGACAGCAGCTATTTGAAATGGAAAAAAGAGACTGTGAAATTGTATGAAGCAATGGACTCTAAAATTGTCGCTAAATTAATTTCAAATTTTTCCGATGATACAGCAAGAGATTTAATTTATTCTATGAAGAAAAGAAAAGCAGCCGAAGTGCTGTCAAATCTCAGCCCGGAATTAGCTATAAGATTAACTAGAGCGAGATAATGATTTTTAATCCTTTGTTTTTGAAAAACCCTGTTATTGATAAAGGTATTTTTACATATACATCGCCTGCACTTGAGCAGCCGAAACACCTATTTACGGATATAGTGAAATTTGTTTTGGAAGCGGAGCCAATAGCAGATACACCGAAATTTATAAATCCGCAAAGTCAACCGGTTCAAGCAATTGAATTATCTGTTTTGAAAAACAGTAGCGAAGACTCGGTTGTCTTTACACTCCCATCGAATATTGCAATTGAGGATGTAATTAAAGCAGTTACAGGTGATAAAACTCAAGGCAATGCTTTAAACAGTTCGGAGAATGTCGAATTAGATGCACACGAGCTAATTTCATTAATATATAAACTGATGGGAACCGGTGAAGCGGGTAAAGTAGTAGAACCAGAAGAAAAAACAGTTTTTCAGGGTGAGGGAACAAAACCAACTGCACCTGAAATAAACGATGGCTTATCATTTATCCTGGACAAGTTTAATAACAACGAGAATGTTAATGTAGTGCTGAAAACAGGCGAAAAAGCCGTTATAATAAACCTGTTTGCATTGGGAACCGAATTTGCAAAAGATAAAACTGCTCTGGAAAAAGAAGTTCAAATTCCGGTAACAGCTAACGTAGATAAACAAAAGGCAGTTTCAGTTAAGCAAGTAAAACAAGGAGAAAACAAAACCGTCCCGGTTAATCCCCAAAAGATTACGGATGAAACAAGTTCGATAAATCCTATAATTGTTTTATCGGAAAAAGCTGATGCTGTATCCGGTAAATTACAAACTGAATCGGTAGATAATAACATTACAAAAATTGTAGAAAATACAAATCAGGATAAATCTAAATTCACTCCATCAACTACAGAACAATCAGAGATTGCGCCGGAAATTAAGCCGGTTTTAAACACACAGGAAAATGAATCGCTTACATCAATTAATTCAACCGAATTAAAAAATGCTCAGCCAGCGAATTTAAAAGAAGTAGAAGTATCTTCAACTCAACAACCGGTTGTATCCGAAATCGAAAACCAAAAAGAAGCATCGATAAAGAGTGTTACACCGAAATTAGAAGCTGAATTAGAAAGTATTGTAAAAGGGACCAAACCGGTAATCAATTCCGGTGAGAATGAATTGGTCAGTTCGAATAACACAAAAAAAGTTCAACCAGAGAAAGTAGAAGAAAATTCGCTTCAGAAACCGGTGATAACCGTAAAAGAAAGCTCCGGGGAAGTATTACTGAAGAGTAGTGAACCAACAACACCTCTGAAGGAAAAAGAACCGGCAAGCTCCATTCCAGCTACTCAACAAGAAAAGACTGTAGACCCCAAGCAAGTAATAAAAGTTAATGCGACAATCGAAGTGGTTGAACTTCAGGATATGAAGCATGATTCAACGAATAAATTGAACAATCTTTTTGTTGACGGTGAAGTGATTCAGAATGATTTTAAGAATAATAAATCAGCCTTCGGAATAGTAAAAGAGACCGCTTATACAGCAGTAAAGGATGCGGTTAGTATTAGCACAAATAATGCTGAAAAAGTAGTGATTAATTTTAAAGGCGAAACACAACCGGGAAAAATCGATACCGGCACAGAAGCAATCAATGCGGAGGCGAAAGGAGACGATGTTAAAAGTACTCCGAAGAAGTATGTTAATCTATCAGATTTTATTAAAGCATCCGAACTGAAAACAGAAAAAGAATCCTCAAGTAAAAACCTATTGGTATCAACTAAAAGAGTATCCGTACTGGACTTATTAAGCAGCCAGCAAGGCTTTGAAAAACAGAACGGGATTGATAACAAATCCGGGCAGCAAGTATTGATATTTAAGAACGGACAACCGGTTTCGCCGGATAATGCCCGCTCCAAAGAGTTGTTTACATCAATTTCATCATCACTTGAAACACTGAAATCTTTGGATGCAAATTCAATTGATATAACCGGTTCAAGAAATGTTGACCTGAGCGCAATAAAAAATGCAATTGAACAAATTGTTCGGAAACCTGTTGAAATTGTTGAAAACCGGGTTGATGAAAAAACATTTACACTTAACGACGGGAAGAATCTTAATACTACTGATAAGCAAACGGTAAGTACAAATGATACTATTAAACCTGTAGTTGAAGCTAAAAACACAACATCAAATGTGGAATTAAAAACTCAGGAAACCTTAAAACAAACTCCGGAGAAAACGGTTGAATTGAATACCAACATTAATAAACCGGTTAGAGAAATTTCTAATGCTTCGATGAGAGAACAGCTAAAAGATGATCTGAATTTATTCAAAGAATCTTTTAAGTTAAAAGATTTATCAATAGGACACACTAAATCAGGAATTGAAAATTCAACTAAATTTAAGCTGAATATACAAAACGAAGTTAGTGCAGATCGCATTTCTACTGCAGGTAAAGAAGAATCAACGCATTCTTCCGGTCAAAACGGGAAAACAATTGTTGATGCCGTTAATAGCCTTTTCGATAAAATTAAAATGAGCAGTAACACTACAAAGGTTGAATCGGTTGGAAAAGAACAACCTGTAATTGCTACTAAGGAAGATTTATCTGTTAAAGACTTTAAAAATACCGGCAAAGAAAATGATGTAAATGCAAGTGGTAAAAAAGAGTTTGCCGAAATCAAAACCGGGAGCGAGAATCATGCATTCAACGATAAACACGATAAAGGCGAACGCCATGATCATAAAAACATTATAATTAAAAGCGATCAAAAGATTAATGCAGGTAATTTATCGAAAGCATCTTTTGAATCTCATGTAGTTTCAGAAGTTAAAAAGCCTAACACTACCATCAATTCGAATACTGCTTCAGATAATACTGAATCGGAAAATGGAGATAAAAACTTAGAGCAAACAAGTAATACTTCCGAGGCAGTTAAAGGGAAAGAATCATTTTTCAAGGAAAACAATACTGCTGCATTTGATTCTGCTTTCAAAGCAAATGATGTCTTTTCGGTTAACAAAGGAGAATTTAAACCTTCATTTTCAAACCAGACGCAGATAATTAAATCTTTCGAGTTAATAAAAGAGTTGTCCAACTTTATCGAAAGAAGAGAAGCCGGGACAATGACATTCAAAGTAGAACCCGGAAACCTTGGACAGGTAAAAATTTCTCTTTCGGTTGTTGAAGATGTTTTAACAGCAATGATGGAGGTTGAAACTCAGGAAGTTAAAGCGCTTGTTGAAAACAACATGAACCAATTATACCAAAACTTAAGCCAGGCGGGTATTCAAGCGGCAGCAGTTAAAGTAACAATCAGTTATAACGAAAACAAAAACCAAAAATCTGCGGGACAAACAAAGAACAAAGAAAATGGTAAACGGTTTAATAATTCCGAAGAAGAAGAATTAAAAGTAAAAACGATGGGATATAACACTTATGAATATCTTGTCTAAAGGAGTTTAAGATGTTTGATTCAATAGTTTCAGTTGGAAATACAAATGTTGATTCAGTTAAAGGGAAATCTGTACTCGGTAAAGATGATTTTATGAAATTAATGCTGATGCAGTTAAAAAACCAGGACCCTCTCGAACCGATGGATGGAACCGAGTTTGCAGCTCAGCTTGCACAGTTCAGCTCGCTGGAGCAATTAACGAATATGAATACATCGTTAGATACAAGTATTAATGCAAACTATCAGTTAACGCAGTCGATAAACAATACTTTAACAGCAGCATTGATTGGTAAAGAAGTTAAAATTGAAGGTTCAAATCTTACTTACAAAGGACAGGAAAGCATTTCGCTTGGTTATACGCTTCCATCAAACGCAGAAAATGTTACAATAAAAGTGTACGACAAGTACGGAAACATCGTAAAAACTATAAATAATTTACCAAATCTTTCGGGAGACCATAAACTTTCCTGGGATTTTACCGATAATAACGGTGAAAAAGTTCCAATTGGTGAATACACTTTTGAAGTAGACGCAAGGAACTCGGAAAATCAAAACATAAATGTAACAATGTATAGAATAGGTCCGATAGACTCGATAAAATTCACTGAAGACGGTACAAGATTGATTGTAAACGGTGTAGAATATTCATTATCGGATATCCTTGAAATTTTGAATACAAATTCGAACTCAAACCCATACGGAGGTGGAAAGTGAGTGAAATTATAAACGGGATTAAAGTCCCCTTTATACCGATAAATCAGGACGATATAATTGCTCCTAAACGGCAGGAAGCTAAAAGCGATGAATTCGGCAGCATATTTAAAACAGAGCTTGATAAACTTAGATTTTCGAGCCACGCTTCAAAAAGATTGGAAGCAAGGAATATTCAGCTTAACGAAGGATCGTTGAATAAGTTGAATGAAGCAGTAGAAAAAGCTGAATCAAAAGGAGCAAAAGATTCATTGGTAATGCTTGACCAGACGGCATTTATAGTGAACATCCCTAATAGAACGGTTATTACAGCAATGGATTTGTCTGGACAGGAAGATAAAGTTTTTACAAATATAGATACAGTAGTATTCGCATAGTTTAATAAACAGCACGGAGCGGGACCTTGTAAGGACGCTCCCCGGTTCAATCGACTGACAGAGATTGAACTAAATTTAACAAAATAATCCTTAGGAGGTTACAATGTCACTTATTAATTCTCTCTTCGCCGGTGTATCCGGACTTAAAAATCATCAATCAATGCTTGATGTAATTGGTAATAATATTGCAAACGTGAACTCTATCGGGTTCAAAGGTTCAAGAATTACATTCAGCGATACATTCAACCAGTTTGTTAGATACGGAACCAACCCTTCCGAAGGCTCTGGCGGTACAAACACTTATCAAATCGGTCTTGGTATGAAAGTCAACTCAATCGACCGTAACTGGGCTCAAGGAACATTTGAAAGAACTGGAGTTCTTACAGACCTTGCACTTCAGGGTGATGGACTATTTATACTTAAAAGCAACGGAGAAACATTTTATTCCAGAGCCGGTGCATTCATGTTTGATGCTAACGGTAAACTTGTTAATCCGCAGAACGGTGCAATTGTTCAAGGTAAAGTTGCTACCGAAGACGGCGTTGTTCCTCCCGGGAATAATTTACAGGATGTTATTATTGATCCTAATTTAAGGCTGCCTGCAGTTGCAACAACAAATATCAACTGGGGTGGAAACTTAAGCAGTAATTCATTCATAACACGTTCCGAAGAGTATATTCAAAGTGGAAACATTAATTCTGCACTGGCAATTGGTGATACAACTACAGATGCTAATACCATTTATGATGAATCGGGCAGAGAGTATTCTTTCAGCGTTACTTATACTAAAACCGCAGCCGACACATACGATATTGCTTATACATTAACAGATAAATCAAATCCGGGCGCACCGATATTGACAGGCGGTCCTGTTACCGCGGTGTTTGATCCCGCAACTGGAGATATGTTAACAATGAACGGAGCCGCTCCAGCAGCAATCCAAATCCAGGATACAACTCTTGGAATCAATTTCAACTTTGATCCTACTACAGTAACCCAAACTAACAACACTACAACTTTGAGTTCAACAGTAGACGCCAACAGGGCAGTTAACGTTGTTACCGGAACAGTAACAATCTTCGACTCGTTGGGTGCTTCGCATACATTGTCAATAAAGTTTACAAAGACATCTGCCAACAACTGGAATTGGTCGGCATCTATTCCAAGTTCAAGCGGCGGATTAAGCAACAACTCCGGAACGATTTCATTTAACCCTGATGGTTCTGTAAATACAATTTCTCCGAATCCCCCGGTATTAAGTTATACTCCTGCAGGCGGTGCAAGCTCTCAGAATATAGAACTAAATTTCGGTTCTTCATTCGGCGGTATTACACAGACATCTGCTAACCCGGTTGTTTCTGCACTGAATCAGAACGGTTCAGCATCAGCATTTTTATCAAACTTAAGTATTGACCAGTACGGTTACATAGTTGGAATATTCTCAAACGGTGCTTCAAGAAACTTAGCTCAAATTTTAGTAGCAACGTTCCCCAACTTGAACGGTTTGTCAAGCATAGGCGATAACCTATATACAGTTTCTGCTAACTCGGGTGCCCCGTTTATTGGCGACCCCGGTGAATCAACACAAACTACTATTCAGTCCGGTGCATTAGAGCAATCGAACGTCGACCTTTCGGAGGAATTTACAAGGATGATCGTTTCTCAAAGAGGTTTCCAGGCTAATGCAAGAGTGATTACGGTTTCGGATTCACTACTGCAAGAAATTACCAATCTTGTAAGATAGATTAATTAGACAAGTGACTGTGAAGGGATGGAACAACACCATCCCTTTGCTTATTTTTTTGTTGTTATTACGATCCGGTTTTGTTTTACGGAGAGTAATACAAAAATCGGCATTTGTTCAATATTAACCACTTCCATCTTTCCCCATATTCCAAATGATTAGAAAAATTTAGTTTTTCAAAAGAAACTAAAATTCCCCGCTATGGCACATCTATTGAATCTTTTCAGTAAAAAAAAAGATAAAAAATGAGTGAAAACGAGAATATTCAGGAATTAGTGGAGAACAGCAGTCCCGAACCGGAAAAGGTTTCAAAATTCAATCCTAAAGTGTTAATCATAGGGTTACCCCTTTTTATTATCCAGCTGGTAGCGGTTTATTTTGTAACGGCAAATGTGCTGATGAATAGAATTCAACCGGAAGTAATAAAAGAGAGTAAACCGGGTGAGGCAAAAACTGAAAAGTCGGCTCAATCTAAAAATAAGACAACCGAAATAGGAAAATTTATTGCGTCTTTTGACGATATAATAGTTAATCCAGCCGGAACAAACGGTCAAAAATTGATGCTTACTTCGGTTAGCTTCGATATGCCGGACGAGAAACAACTTCAAGAATTAAAAGAAAAAGAATTGATAGTTAAAGATATTATTATCAATACGCTGTCAAATAAAACACTTTTAGAAGTGGGGAAAGTCGGGTATAAAGATACATTAAAAACCGAACTTGCCAATAATGTTATGGCAAAGTTCGGCAACCTGAAAATTAGCAATGTCTATTTTACGAAATACATAATACAGTAAAAAAATATGGCTGAAATACTATCACAACAAGAAATTGATCAACTGCTTGGAAAAATTCAAACAGGTGGAGAAAAAGGAGCAGAGTATGAACCTGAAAAAGAGGCGATGCTTTATGATTTCCGTCTTCCCAATAGAATTTCCAAAAACCAGTTAAGAACAATAAAAAGTCTTCACGAAAACTTTTCGGAAGGTTTAAGCTCGTTTTTAATGACCAAACTTCAATCGATAGTCAATATCAACATTACTTCGGTTGACCAGATTTACTATTCGGAATACATCCTTTCTGTTTCAAACCCGGCATGCCTTTTTACTTTCGATATTAAAAATACCGATATAAAAGGTGTTCTGGAATTAAGCCCCGAACTTGCACTAATACTTGTTGACAGGCTTTTGGGCGGTAACGGTAAAGGGACTAAAACGTCAAAAGTTATTACTCCGATTGAACAGAAAGTATTATACATCTTTGTTGAAAGAGTAATGCAGGAACTGAAAAAAGCATGGATGCAAATTGATAACTACAACTTTATTATCGGCAGTTTTGAATCGGACATCGATTTTGTCCAGATTACATCACAAAGCGACAGCGTGCTTATAATAACCTGCGAAATCAATATCGGGGAAACAAAAAGTTTGTTAAATCTATGTTATGCTACTTATGCTTTTGATTCGGTTTTAAGCAAACTGGCAACCCAGAGTTTTAACACAACCAGAACATCAAAATTTTCGGGTAATACCGCAAAAGCGTTGATTGTTGACAACCTAAAAAAAGCAGAGATTTATGTGAATGTAGAATTTACAACCGCTTCAATTTCTCTTAAAAACCTAATGAGTTTGGAAAAAGGAGACGTGATTCTAACAAACGGGAAAACCGGTGATGAAGTAACGGTTAAAGTAGATAACAAACCTCTTTTTTACGGTATACCCGGAGTTGTCAACGGTCATAAAGCAGTTAAAGTAACAAGTAGAGCAGTAAAAAAAATAAAATAAATTAGGTGCAAAAGTATGGATAATCAGAACATGAATACCGAACAACAGAGTGAAAATACGGCGAACCAGTCCATGGATGCGAATTCAATTATAAGCGCTTCCAAAGCTGATTTTCCGCAGTTTAACGAATCTTATAAAACCGGTTTTCTTGGTGAAGATAGAATGGAATTCCTTAAAGATTTGAGTTTAACGGTTTACATTGAACTCGGAAGAACAAAAATGCAGATTAAAGAAATTCTTGAACTTGAACGGGGTTATGTAATCGAACTTGAAAAATTAGCAAGTGAACCCGTTGACGTTTATGTGAACAACAAAAAAATTGCCGAAGGTGAAGTGGTTGTTATGGATAAACACTTCGGGATAAGAATTACAAACCTTGTTGATACAGCAGACAGGATTAAAGGAATTTAAATGGGCGCATGGGAAATTACTAAAGTATTCCTTGTTCTCGGGATTCTTCTAGGCATTTTTTATATACTCGTGTTTTTGATAAAAAAATATGTTCTTTTTAATAGGTTTAGCCCGAATCAAAAATTTGCCGTGAAGGTTATTACTGTCCAGCCGTTAATGCCGAAGAAGTTTGTTTCGTTGATTAGACTTAAAGACAAATACTATCTTTTAGGAATTTCCGATCATTCAATTTCCTTAATTGATAAACTTGATGAACCTGCCGGTATTGATGAAGTTGAAAACACGGGGCAGGTTGCAAATGAAAACGTCTGGGAATTATTGAAAAGAAGTATTATACGCAAATGAAACAGAATTATATAAAACTCTCATTTCTCATTTTGCTGGTTATAATACTTTTCCAGGGTGTAGCCGAAGCGCAGCAAAATCCGACCGTAGCTCTTCCGAAAATCGGTATTGATGTGGGTACGTCGGACAGCCCGCAGGATATTTCTACAACAATTCAGTTACTGCTGCTGTTGACAATCCTTTCGCTGGCTCCTTCGATAATGATAATGACAACATCATTTTTAAGGATGATAATCGTATTCCATTTTTTGAAGAACGCACTTGGAACCGCACAGATGCCGCCGAATCAATTACTGGCGGGAATCGCTCTTTTTATTACTTTTTTTTTAATGGCGCCAACCTGGAACCAGGTGAATGACGAAGCTCTAAAGCCGTACATGGACGGAAAAATCACCATGGATTCCGCTTATAATAAAGGGATTGAACCTATCAGGCAGTTTATGTTTAAGAACGTTAGGGATGAAGACCTTGAATTGTTCGTAAGTTTATCGAGTTCCACAAGACCGGAAACACGCGAAGCACTTCCTACTTACGTCCTTATTCCGGCTTTTGTTCTAAGCGAATTACGCGCAGGTTTTATTATCGGTTTTTTCATGTTTATTCCTTTTTTAATTATCGATATGATGGTGGCAAGCGTTTTAATGTCTATGGGTATGATGATGCTTCCCCCTATGATGATCTCGCTTCCATTTAAAATATTATTGTTTGTTCTTGTTGATGGATGGAACCTTGTTATAGGTTCTTTAATAAGGAGTTTTAATTGATATGACGGTTGAACTTATTACTGAAATTTTATCGGACATTTTTTTTACTACAATGCTTTTACTGCTTCCAATCTTAATGACATCGCTTATTGTAGGGGTGGTCATTTCGATCTTCCAGACGGCGACTTCAATTAATGAAATGACGCTGACATTTGTACCGAAAATTATTCTTACTGCAATTGTAATAATTATACTTCTTCCGTTCATACTCGATAAGCTCGTTACTTTTACGGTAAAATATTTTAATATGTTCACGGCGCTTGTAAAATGACGAACATTTTAATATCGGATTTCATTACCGGGCTTTTTGTCTTTTTAAGGATTGCAGGCGTAATATTTGTTGCACCTGTATTCGGGCATGGCTCATTACCCGTACTTGCTAAAATGTTTCTTGCAATTGTAATTACATATATGCTGATGTTCCTTGTAAAAGATTTTCAGTTTAACCAGGAACAAGGTTTACTAATGCTTGCTTTAACCGGAACAAAAGAATTAATTACGGGTATGATAATAGGTTTTGCATTTAATATTGTTTTCTGGGGAATTGCCTATGGAGGTATGTTAACCGGGCAGGAAACAGGTTTTGGTGTTGCGGCTATGTTTAATCCTTCGGTTGAATTTGAAAACAATATTATAGGCGATTTTTACTATTTAGTAGCAATTCTGGTTTTTTTGTTAATTAACGGGCATCATTTTATTATTCAAGCGCTTTCTTCTTCTTTGAAAATTATCCCGCTTGGAACGTACGTTATTAGCGGTAACCTTGCTACTGAACTGGCAAAGTATGCCGGGGGAGTTTTTATAATTGCAATTAAAATTGCAGCTCCTGTATTGGTTTCTTTCTTTTTGGTTCATGTTGCAATGGGTGTTATATCAAGAGTAATCCCTCAGATGCAGGTTTTTTTTGTTGTCCTTCCGTTAAAAATGATTCTCGGTTTAATGCTGATGGCTTCTGCCGCTCCGATTACTATTTATATAATCAGGAATCTTTTAACACAGTACCAGGAGGGTCTTTCATACATTTTAACAGTTATGAGCAGGTAAATGGAGAATTCTGACGGACAGGAAAAGACCGAACAAGCGTCGGGTAAACGTCTTAATGAATCAAGAGAAAAAGGACAGGTTGCAAAAAGCCAGGAGCTTTCTTCCTTTGCCGCACTTTTATCGGGAATGGGACTGTTAACCCTTTTTCAAAGCCATATCGGCGGGCAGATAAAATTCGTTTCAATTTATATCTTCTCCTCTTTACACGAATTTGAAATCAATTTCGACGTTCTGTCAACTTTGGCTATTAAAGGTTTCCTGTTTTTTGTTTCGCTTGTTGCACCGGTGGTAGTAGGACTAATGATTATAGGTCTTGCGGTTAATTATGGTCAGGTCGGGTTTAAAATTACTCCGAAAGCATTACAGCCGAAATTCTCCAAACTGAACCCCTTGAAAGGTTTGAAAAGAGTTCTCTTCTCTTCTACTTCGTTGGTTGAAGTTGTAAAAGCATTATTTAAGCTCGCTATTGTCGGTTTATTCGCATACTGGGTTTTATCGGATATCATTGCTCAATCTGTCGGTCTAATAGACTTTTCGGTTGACGAGGTTTTTTCTTTTATGGTTGATACCGGATTAGCATTCGTCTGGAAAATCTGCCTCGCTTTTGTTGTTATTGCTGCGGGTGATTTTGCATTCCAAAAGTTCAAACATAAAAAAGACCTTATGATGACGAAACAGGAAGTTAAAGAAGAGAATAAACAAACTGAAGGCGATCCTTTAATAAAAGGGAAAATTAAGAGCAAACAACTTCAAATGGCAAGAAGTAGAATGATGCAGGATGTGCCGACTGCCGATGTAGTAATAACAAACCCGACACACTATGCGGTTGCATTGAAATATGAAGTCGGGAAAAAGAATGCTCCTAAAGTAGTTGCAAAAGGAATAAACGAAGTTGCACAAAGAATTAAAAAAGTTGCAGCCGAACATAATGTCCCCCTTTTCGAGGATGTTCCGCTTGCAAGAGCGTTGTACAAGTATTGTAACATAGGCGATGAAATACCTGCAAGTCTATATAAATCTGTCGCACAGATACTTGCATACATTTTCAAGTTAAAAAACAGTGCAAAAAAGAAGAGCATTATTTAAATGATGGGTAAGTTTCTAAAAAATTCGGATATAGTACTGGCAGCGGGAATGGTGTTGATCCTCGGATTGATGATTATTCCTTTACCTACTTTTATGCTCGATTTTTTTCTTGCTTTAAATATCTCAATAGCAATTTTGATTCTAATCGTATCGCTGTACATCCGCTCTCCTCTCGAAATTTCTGTTTTTCCGGGGTTACTTCTAATGCTGACTTTATTCAGATTGGCACTGAATATAAGTTCAACGAGGCTTATACTTTTAGAAGGAGATGCAGGAAAAGTAATTGAAACTTTCGGAGTATTTGTTGTCGGTGGAAGCTATGTGGTCGGATTTATTATCTTTATTATACTCGTAATTATTCAATTTATTGTAATTGTAAAAGGTTCGGGTAGAATTTCCGAGGTTGCCGCAAGATTTACACTTGATGCAATGCCGGGTAAACAGATGGCAATTGACGCAGATTTGAATACCGGGTTAATTACAGAAGCCGACGCCCGGAAAAGAAGGGACGATATTTCGAGAGAAGCGGAATTTTACGGCGCAATGGATGGTGCAAGTAAATTCGTGAAAGGGGATGCTATAGCAGGATTACTTATAAATGCTATAAACATTTTAGGTGGTATTATAATTGGTGTTGTTCAAAGAAACCTTGAAATAACTTCTGCCCTACAGACCTACACTGTTTTAACAATCGGTGATGGACTTGTATCTCAAATACCTGCTCTTTTAATCGCTACTTCTGCCGGTATTGTTGTAACAAGAAGCGCATCGGGAGATGCACTTGACCTCCAAATGAAAACACAGTTGTTTTCAAATCCGAGGGTACTGAGTACTGTGTCCGGCTTTGTATTCCTTTTCGGGTTGATACCGGGAATGCCGACATTTGCATTCCTGTCGCTATCATTCTTTTTGGGACTTGCCGCATACTTTACTGCTAAGTATAAAAAATCTTTGAAAGACGTGGAAAAAGTTGAAGAGGAAGTAAAAATCGAAGCTCCCTCGGAAAAAGTGGAAGAGTATCTTCAAGTCGATCCGATTGAGGTAGAAATCGGGTACGGGCTGATTTCTTTGGTAGATGAAAACCAGGGCGGTAATCTGTTCCAGAAAATCTCATCAACAAGAAAATACATCGCACTTGAATATGGAGTTCTTGTTCCGCCGGTTAGAGTAAGAGATAATTTACAGCTTGAGCCGAATCAATATTTAATAAAGATAAAAGGAATTACAGTCGCCAGTTTTGAAATATTCAGCGATAGGTATCTTGCAATTAATTCGGGAACTGCTACGGAAGAATTGACAGGAATAGCTACTATTGACCCTGCATTTAATTTGAATTCATACTGGATTACAGATGCTGAAAAAGAACGGGCTGAACTTGCGGGTTATACTGTGGTTGACGGAATCTCGGTTCTTTCAACTCATTTGCAGGAAGCATTGAAAAAGAATTTCGATAAAATACTTACAAGGCAATCGGTTAAACAACTGCTTGAAAATCTTAAAAAAGAGTACCCGGCTGTTATCGAAGATATTAACCCGGATGTATTACCGCTTGGAACAATACAAAAAGTGCTTCAAAACCTGTTGAAAGAATTAATCCCAATTAAAGACCTTGTCCAGGTTGTTGAAGCATTGATTGACTATTCAAAAGTTACAAAGAATATTGACGTTCTTACTGAATATGTAAGGCATTCTTTGGGAGATACAATAGCTAACCTTTATAAAGATTATAACGGTATTGTTCATGCTGTTGCTTTAGGAGACAGACTTGAAGCGAATATCGTGAATGCACTTCAAAAGAATAAAGATGCAATTCAAACTTTAGGGCTGGATCCGCATACATTGATTTTGTTGAATGAGAACATTAAAGTATATCTTGAGAAGTTCAAGGAACTCGGCTTTGTGCCTGTATTTATGACTTCGGCAACGATAAGACCATACCTATTTAAACTACTCAATACAAGTTTCCCTGAATTGGTGGTCCTTTCTTATTCCGAGTTACCGTCAAGTTTAGAGATTGAATTTATTGGCAAACTGGAGGTTTAATAATGAAAATTAAAAAGTTTCTTGCACCCTCTCTAAAAGAGGCTTTGGCTCAAATTAAAGGTGAAATGGGGGACGAAGCGGTTATTTTAAGCACAAAAAATTTGAAGCAGAATGGAAGCTCCAGGGTAGTTTTTGAAGTAGTTGCAGGAGTGGAAGAAGACACACCGGTCGCAAAATTAAATAAGAATATTAAAAAAAGAATTGAGACAGGTGATGAAAGCGGTTTCGATTCCGAGTTGAAAATATTACGACAAAAGATTTACCAGGGTGCAGGCAAACAACCCAAAACCGAGCCGAAAAATCCGGAATTAAATAAGACGGAACAAAAAAAATCCCCGTTTGATGAACAATTAGCTGAAATAAAAAGCATTCTTGTAATAAATGATGTGAGTTCACGTCTCGCAGAAAAAATAATTCTGCAGATAAAAAACCAATTGAATCTTCTGAAAAAACCGGCAACAAACGACTTCATAACTTCGGTAGTATCATCATTGATTCCTACTGAAGGTTTTGAGGTGAAAAAAAGAAATACTCCCAAAGTTGTTGCACTTGTTGGACCTACCGGCGTGGGTAAAACAACGTGCGTAGCCAAACTGGCATTAATTTCGAAAATCCTGCATAAACTGAATGTTGGATTAATCTCGATAGACACTTACAGGCTGGGGGCAATTGATCAGTTAAAAACGTTTGCAGAACTAAGTGAAATAGAAATGCTTGTTGCATATAAAGCAGCGGATGTACCCAAAATTATGAAAAAGTTCGCCAAGAAAGACCTTGTATTTGTAGATACGGTTGGAAGAAGTCAGAATAATGCCGCCCAACTTAAAGAAATAGGGCAGACATTGTCAGGCGTAAAGATTGATGAAACTATGCTTGTATTAAATACAACCGGAGCTACAAAAAACCTGGTGGATGTTGCGAAGAAGTTTAAAGTACTTAACTACTCCGGTTTGATTTTTACAAAACTTGACGAGTCGGTTTCGTATGGAAATATTTTGAATACTGCAAACGAAATGAACGTCCCGGTAAAATTTCTAACAAACGGACAGGTTATCCCGGATGACATTATAGCTGCAGACCCGGATTATATTGCAAAATTAATCTACACGGGGAAACTATCTTGATAGCTGGTCAGGCAGAAAGGATTGTTCAGTTAAAAAATTTTCGGGAAGAAGAATCAAAATACGATAGCTGCCCGGTAATTACTTTTACCTCCGGCAAAGGAGGGACGGGGAAAACTTTTACAGCAATAAATACGGCATTTCTTCTTTCTGAAAGAAAAAAAGTATTGCTAATCGATTTTAACCTGAATTTTTCGAGTCTCGGGACAATGTTGAACCTGATTCCGCAATCTACAATACCGGATTTTTTGAACTCCAGGGTTTTCTTCGAAGATATTATTTTTCACTTTACCGATAATCTTCACCTGATTATGGGTGATGATGGAAATATTAACAATAACGGGGGAAAAGAGGATGAAATTCTTTCATTTCTGCAAAAGTTAGGCGATTCAAGGGGGAGTTATGATTATATCCTTATCGATTGTCCGCCGGGTGTTCCGGCAGAGGTTTTAACTGCGATAAAGTTTGCCGACATAAACATTGTCGTAGCAAATACAGATCCGACTTCCGTAATGGACGCATACGCAATCACAAAAATTTCAACTGTTAATAATTTGTCGGGTTTGAATTGCGTTCTATTTAACAAATGTATAGATGAAAATGATGCGGTTACTGCATCTGAAAACCTGCAGAAAGCGGTAAACCATTTCCTCGGAATAGAGATAATCCACTTGGGTTATATCCCTTTTGAAAAAGATATAATGAGTTCATTTCAAAACCAAAAAATCTACCTAAAAGAGTACCCCGGTACAACAACGGCAAAGCAGTTTTCAGTGCTTTTAAACCGGCTTGAAAAAAATCGGCAAATGGCTAATAATCACCATTAAGAAACTGCACCTTTCCTTTATTTAGCGAAAAAATCCCCTTTTTTCGCAGTATTTAACGTCTTCAAAAAAAAAGAGTTATGGTATACAATTTGTCTTTTTACATCTAAAGAAAATGGAATGAAGATGAATAAGATAGTTGTACAGTTTGGTTTGTTAATTTTTTTTCTCTCGATAATATTTTTTGTACAGCAAGGTATAGTTTTAGAACATGTGATTATACGGGCGCTGGTTGTTTTTGTAGTGGTAACCATTACGCTTGCAATAATCATTTTGACGTTCATGAAGGCGGTTAACAAAACAGTCGATAAAAAAGATTCGGATTACAATAACATGATAGGAAACAATTCCAATGAATAATGTTGCACTGTGGCAGGAATACAAAGCAAATCCAGATAGTGATAATAAGAAGAAGATAATAGTTCAATATCTGAATCTTGTTCACTACGTTATCCAGAATACCCGGTTACAAAAATATGATATAATGGATGAAAAGGATTTTTATCAATTCGGGATTGAAGGTTTAAGTGAAGCAATTGAAAGATTTGACCCGGATTACGGTACCAAGTTTGAAACGTATGCAATTCAGAGAATAAGAGGGAAAATTATTGATGAACTGCGGAAAATCCAGATTAAACCGAGAAAAACAGGTGAAAACGATGTGGTTTATAAAAACCTCTCCCTTTCAACCGGGGTGGACGATGAAGGGGGCTACTTGCTGCTGGAAACAATTCCTTCCGATGCAGAAACACCGGACGAAACAGTAAAAAAGGGAGAAGAAAAAGAAATCCTTTTTGCACTTCTTAAAAAACTGAATGAACGCGACAGATTAATTATTACACTTTACTACTACGAAAGTTTAAACTATAAAGAAATAGCCGAAGTCTTAAATATTACTGTTTCAAGGGTGTCGCAAATTCATACTAAAATTTTACAACAACTGAAGAATAACTTTAAATCTATCTATGGTAAATCACGTAATTAGTCCCGAAAGTGAAATAAAAATCGAAGCCGCACTTTCGCGGATAAGGAATCTTCCTGCATTACCGAATATAATTTTTGAAGTTGATGCAATTATTCAGAACCCGGTTTCAAGTGCTTCACAGCTTAGTAAAGTAATAAGCAAAGACCAGGGTTTGTCTACAAAAATATTATCGGTTGCAAATTCCCCTTTGTTCGGATTCCCGAGAAGAGTAGCAACGATTGATTTTGCAATTGTTGTGCTTGGTTTTAATCACATAAAAAACATAGTGTCTGCATTTGCAATTTTAGAAACATGCAGCAGTTATTGCGACGGGAAATTCGACCAGAAACAGTTCGGACTCCATTCAATTATGACTGCAACAGCTTCAAGAAGAATTGCAATGGATCTCGGGCTTCCCAATACCGGCGAAGCATTTACTGCAGGTTTACTGCATGACCTCGGTATTCCGATTATCTGTAGATATTTTAAGAAAGATTACTCGAAAATATTAGACCTTGCTAATGATGAAGGAATGTCGATTTATGATGCTGAAGAAAGAGCTCTCGGGTTTCATCATAACCAGATTGGCGCAAAACTGATTGAAAAATGGAACCTTCCTTCTTCATTGTCGGAAGTCATTATGAATCACCATTTACCTTCTGGAGCAGAAAATTACAAGCAGCTTACTGCAATTGTTCATCTTGCGGACTATATGACAAACTATTTCCAGTTAGGGGATTTTAACTGGGATTTTGATTACGTCCTTGATGAAGAAATCACGGCAATACTTAGGCTCGGTAACGCAGAATACCTCGAGAACCTTATTCAGTCGTACAAACAACTTTTTGAAAATCAAATTAATTTAATAACAATTTAACGATAGTGAGATTATGACAAACGAAACATTTTCCGAAAAAAAGCAAAAAACCTTAAAAGTATTGGACGGAATTCACAACCTTCCTACTGTCGCAAATGTAATGCTTGAAACAACAAAGCTGCTTGAAGATTCTTCTACATCAACAAGTACGTTGTCAAGGATTATCGGGAGGGATCAGGGATTATCAACAAAGCTGCTGGCAATCGCTAATTCTCCAATTTATGGAATACCTCGTAAAGTCTCTACTATTGATTTTGCAATCCTGGTTCTCGGTTACCAGGAAATTAAAAATATCATCATAGGTCTTTCGATAATGGAAACCTTCAAGAACATGAATGACGGTGTTCTGGATTACAAAGACTTATGGCTCCATTCTTTTCTCGTTGGTTCGCTTGCAAGAAGAATCGCTCTTGATATGGGATATAAAATTTCCGGCGAAGCTTTCATAGCCGGGCTTTTACACGAGCTTGCTGTTTCGGCAATTCACAAATATTTCCATTCTTCATTCATGAAGATACTTGACCTTTCAAAGTCAGGCGAGTACAAATTCATCGATGCCGAAGAAGAAATTCTCGGTTTAACACACCAGGAAATCGGCAACAACCTTGTTGAAAAATGGAATCTTCCGGCTAACCTTTGTAACACGGTTTTATATCATCACTGCCCGGGTAAATCCACAAACGCCGTTGAACTTGTTTCTCTTGTTCACCTTGCCGACTATTTTGTAAGCAAATGGAACTTTAAAAACTTTTTCTGGGATGAAGGATACGTTTTTGACGAATCGGTATTAAACACGTTACGATTCAGAGATTTTGAACACATAGAGCAGTTTATGAGCCAGTATCAACCAATATTAGAAACAGAATCAAAGCTGATAAAATTTTAATGAACAAACAGCAAATAAATAGCGCCCCGTATCTCTCTTTTTATGATTACCTCGTCGGGCAGTCATCTGTGAATGCCGGCGAATCCATTTTAAGCGGCGAGCAGATTTTAGAGCGATTAACCGGAGAAAGAAACACTTTGAATTCGATGGATAACTACATTATAAAATTGTCGGACTACCAGAAGGACCTGCAAGAGATTACAAATGAACTGAAAGTTCTGCCTGCTTTCAATTTATTTCTTCAGGAAATTATACGGGTAAAAGATTTCTCGTTGTTGATGCTGAACGACACTTCCACAGAGCTCGTCCCTGTGATCGAAAGAATGATTTCAAAGATTGATGATCCTGTTAATCACTACTATAAAGAAGGTATTTTAAGTCTCGTTCTCGACACCAATAAAGCGGCAATTATCCCGGTATTAAACTCATACAATTCAAACGGCTCAAAACAATACTTTTACTTTATTCCGGTTGCCGAAAACGGTAAAGCAAAAGGTTTGTTCGTAATTTTAACACCCGACAATGAAACAGTTATTACGAGTAACAAAAGAGACATTATAGAAAGAGCACTTTTATTAACGACGGGTAAAATCGAATATTTACTTACAAAAAAGAAATTGAACGATACTTACAATGAACTGCTAACATACCAGGCTAAGCTGGCAAATGATTTCAAACTTACTGCGGTCGGAGAATTAACAGTTGGAATAGCGGAAGAAATAATTTCTCCTTTGCAGGTAATAACAACACAAATCGATCTTTTTGAAGATAATAAAGTTGAAAAAAGCGATCTCGACATTCTTAAATCTCAAATCGTTAAAATTAATAATGCAGTTAATCGTCTTGTAAAATTTTCAAGCAGCTCGAACAGCAACCTTAAGATAAGCCCGGTAAATCTAAATGAATATATAATCGATTTTCACAACCTAACGCGTTCATCTTGGGAAAGCATTAAATTGGAATGCGTTCTTGATCTTGATAACAACACACCCTCTGTTTTAAGTCATCAGAACTATGTGTACCAGATACTATCAAATGTTTTTGATTTAATAAAAGCAGATTCAAACGGTGCGGAAGGTGTTATCATTCAGACCCGTTACAAACAGGATAATATTGTTGTAAAAATTATCTCTACAGTAAACTTGAAAGCGTTCGATAAAAAGAACAACAAAAACACCGGTGCAAGTAATATGAATTACAAAATACTTGAGAATCTTATGAAAAAGCACGAGGGGAAATTCGATATTATCTCCTCGGAAACTTCAGGTTCAACAATGAGTTTATTCTTCCCTATTAAAAGGAAAATCAGATAATGAAGAAATTAGCTAAAAGAACAGTAGTTGTACTATCCGTAATTGCATTAATACCCGCATGGGAACATATTAAAACATCCCTTCTTAACGGAAACACAAACCCGGTATCCGGGCTTTCGGAAGCAAATCTTTTTTCTTTTACTTCCGAACTTGAAAAGTTTATACAAAACGATGTGAATTTCATTCTTCTGCTTACGGTAATAATGACTCTTTCGCTGTATACGCTATTCAGAACTATGAAACGAAGAAAAACCAGTACACAAAAACCTTTGAAGGAAAAAGTAAAAATGCTTAGGGCAGAATCGATTTTTTATAACAAAGAAATTGCAACCGTAAAAAATCATTACAAAACAAAACACTTTACAACAGGTGAACAGGAGCTGATTTCCAAAATTAAACTTATGAGCAGTTACGGGAAGTAAGGAGTAGTATAAAATGATTAATTCCATTTATGAAGCGGCAAAAAATTTACATCTTAAAACAAAGAATATTGATATAGTTTCTAATAACCTTGCCAATCTAAACTCAATCGGTTATAAAAGGCAGCTTCCATTTGCCGAAATAATGAGCCGCATCGATTTGGCAGATAGAAACCATTTGACTGATTTTTCCGAAGGCAGCTTTATTCAAACCGGTAACCCGCTTGATTTTGCTGTATCCGGATCCGGCTTCCTTGTTTACGAAACCGAAAACGGGTTGGAGTTATCCAAGAATGGAAAACTGACAATATCGGACGATGGATTTTTGATTAACGAGAATGGCTTAAAGCTTTTAGGCGAAAGCGGAGCTATTCAAATTATGGACGACCTTCATGTTAGCGGCAAAAGTTTGACAGTCAGCCGTAATGGCGAAGTAAGGGTCGGTGATAAAGTAGTTGATAAACTTTTAGTCGGAAAAATTACCGATGCAGCATCTGTGATAAGAGCCAATAATCAAAACTTCGTAATAAAGGAGAGTAACCTTACTGTTGCAGAGGAAGAAGATTTTGCCGTGTATCAGAGTGCATTGGAAGAGTCAAACGTTAATCCGTTTACGGAAATGCAGTCATTAATAGAACTAAACAAGAATTTTGAAACTACTCAAAAAATGGTGGGGTACTTTGATAATCACTTATCAAAAGTAAACGAAGTAGGAAAGGTTTAATAGAAGTAAGGAGCAAATTATGCCAACAAGATCATTAAGAACAGCAGCTTCAGGGATGTATGCACAACAGATCAACATCCAGGTAATCTCGAATAATATTGCCAACATGAATACAACTTCTTTTAAGAAGAATAGAGCGGACTTTAAGGATTTGATGTACCAGGAAGTTAGCGCAACACCGCTGAATTCATATTTACCGGGAGTAGTAGAAAAAACGCAGAGCCAGGTACAGGTTGGGAACGGTGTTCAACTTTCATCTACTCAAAAACTTTTTAATCAAGGTGATTTGACAACAACCGGCAACCAGCTTGATGTTGCAATCTACGGCGAAGGATTTTTCCAGCTTAGAAAACCGGACGGTACAATTGTCTATTCAAGGGATGGTTCATTCAAACTGTCGTCCGACGGCTCGCTTGTTACAACAAGCGGATACATGCTTGAACCCGGCTTCACAATTAGTGATAATGTATCCGATATTGCGATTTCGAGAGACGGTATTGTTTCTATGAGGGAATTAAACGGAAATTCAATTGAATTGGGACAGATTGAGCTCGCAAAATTTATTAACTCGGCAGGACTTATTGCCCTTGGCGATAACATGTACGGAGAATCCGATGCTTCAGGTGCTCCTATTTTAGGGAATCCCGGTTCAACCGGTTACGGCGAACTTCAGCAAGGATTCCTCGAAGCCTCCAACGTTGATATTGTTGAGGAAATGATTGCGATGATTACAGCTCAAAGAGCTTATGAAATTAATTCTAAAACTGTAAAAACAGTTGAAGATATGATGACAATGGTTAACAACTTAAAACGAAGTTAGTAATGATTAAAGCGTTAATTCTTCTTTTATTCTGTTTTAGTGCGGGTTCCGATAAACTGGAAGTTTTAGTGGAATCGTATCTGAAAAGTCATCTCTCGGCTTTTGAAAAATATGAGTATGAAATTGTTTCAAAACCGAAGAACATTATCAACATCGCATCAAAAGTTGAAGTTGATAACAGTAAAGAATTCAGAAGAATGAAAAGTTACGGGTATATCCCGGTTATTATATCAAGTGGTAATAACTCCGTTAATTCGGTTGTTACGGTAAAACTAAAACTATATCAGAAAGTTTACGTGGCAACACAAAATTATTCAAGAGGAGATCTGCTTGAAAGAGCTGCATTTGAACTAAACCTTAAAGAAGTAAGCTCGCTTTCAAATGAACCGGTTGTCTCTTTAACGGGATTAAAAGAGTTGAGAGCAAAAACTAACATTAGAAAAGGGGCAATACTAACAGAGATGATGCTCGAAATGAACCCGGATATAAAAATGGGAGAAACAGTAAACGCTTATCTTGAAAAAAACGGCATTGTTATTTCAATGAGTGTTACTGCAAGACAGGATGGAAGAGTCGGACAGACAATAAGAATAGCGACTAATTACGGTCAATTGTTGACGGGAATAATCGAAGAAAATAATAAAGTAAAAATTGTAGAGTAGGAATATGAAAAAATTAATTGTAATAACGGTATTTACGGCAGTATACGGATTTTTGAATGCACAGGATTTAAGGCAGAACTCTTACAACTCCCTTTTTTCTGATTACAAAGCCGGCAGGCTGGGTGATGCAATTACAATAATTGTTATTGAATCGTCACAGGCTTCCAATCAATCCGAAACGTCTACCGGAACGAACAGCGATCTCGGTTTTAGCGGGGCGGCAAGTATCGGAAGCACAAAACCGCAAAACGCAAGTGCGACAATAGGCTCGA
Source organism: Ignavibacteriaceae bacterium (assembly GCA_036795455.1). Lineage (GTDB taxonomy): Bacteria > Bacteroidota > Ignavibacteria > Ignavibacteriales > Ignavibacteriaceae > DAIRET01. The sequence goes on along the minus strand of DAIRET010000002.1, from coordinate 27,115 downwards.
AGAATTCTTTTAGAGGCAGCGGCTCTACTAAAACAAGCGGCTTGGTGAAAACAAGAATAAGCGCATCGATTGACTCTGTTCTGGAGAATGGAAATCTTAGAATTAACGGCAGCCGTAAAATCGTTATTAACGGTGAAGAGCAGATTGTAAGAATCAAAGGTATTGTCCGCCCTTCGGATATTCATTCGGATAACTCGGTTTTATCTTACAACATTTCCGACGCAGAAATATTTTTTGAAGGGAACGGAATGATTGACAGAGCTCAAAAACCGGGCTGGCTAACAAAATTGTTCCATTGGATTTTTTAGGTGATGAGATGAAAAAGTTATTAATAATTGCTTTACTTCTTTTCTTTGCGAATAACCAGTTTGCTCAAAGAATAAAAGATATAACATATTTCAGAGGATTGAACTCGGAACAGTTGATCGGTTATGGTTTGGTTGTAGGACTTGCCGGAACCGGTGATAGTTACCGCTCCTCATTTACGGTACAGTCGGTTACAAGTATGTTGAAGAGATTCGGTATTACGGTTCCAGATGACGTAAATCTAAGAACAAAAAATATTGCCGCTGTTATGGTTACCGCAAGGGTTAACAATCTGCAAAAACTGGGAAGCGAGTTTGATGTTGTCGTTTCTTCTCTCGGTGATGCAACAAGTTTGATGGGCGGAACACTTCTTTTAACCCCTCTTTCTGTAAAAGACGGAAGTATTGCAGCACTTGCACAAGGTCCGATTTCAATCGGCGGATTCGATATTAATACGGGCTCCGGTGGAAGAGTTGCTAAAAATCATGCACTCAGCGGAAGAATCCCGAACGGTGGAATTATGCAGGCAGAGTTTGACGGAAGTAATCCTTCCGGTGAATTGGTTACGGTTTTATTAAAATCACCCGACTTTACAACTGCAAACAATATTTCAAATGTAGTTAATCAAAAGTTCGGGGAGAATACTTCGCTCGCTATGGATGCCTCGGAAATCAGAGTTAATGTGCCGGTAGAGTATCAAAACAGGTTAACTACTTTTCTTGCAGAACTTGAAGCACTCGAAGTTCAAACAGATGTTGCTGCAAGGGTTGTTCTGAATGAAAGAACGGGAACGGTTGTAGCCGGCAGCAGTGTGAAAATTCTTCCGGCAACAATATCACACGGCAATCTTAGTATTGAAATCAGAAGTTATCCGGTAATTTCACAACCGGGTGCATTTTCACAAGGTACAACGGCATTATTTAATAACCAGGTACCTTATGTTAATCAAGATCAGAATAATGTTGTATCTATTCAAGGTGCAAACAACGTACAGGAAGTTGCAGCCGCACTGAACTCGCTTAAAGTTTCGCCGAGAGATATTATTGCAATTTTCCAGGCTCTTAAAGAAGCCGGAGCTTTACAAGCAGAATTAATAATTATGTAATTGATACGATGGACTTAATCGACTTAAAAGTAACGGATGATACCAGGCATGTAGCAAGACCACAGAAAGTTGGGCTTGAACTGGATGAAGCAGGTAAAAAGAAATTAGCCAAAACGACTAAAGACTTTGAAAGTTTGCTTACTTCTATGATGCTGAAAAGTATGACCAAAACTACAGGCGGTTTATTCGGCGAAGATTCTTACGGAGGAGATGTTCTGGATACTTTATTTGAATCCGAAATCGCTTCTTATATCTCTAAGTCAAGAGGACTTGGGATTGCAGAATCGATTTACGAAAAACTTACAGGCGAAAAATTCCCGGAAACATATATTTCGCGTATCAGGTCAATTCAGCAGTCTAATACCCCTTCGGTAGACCTCGGCAATTTACCATCGGGAGCAATTGCACCCAGTAAAAGTGCTTTGGGAAGGCTCGAAAGATTTCAGCCCATAATAAAATCGGCATCGAGAGCATATGGTGTTGACGAATCAATAATCAAATCGATTATCCTTGCAGAGTCGGCTGCAAACGAAAAAGCAATATCGAAAGCAAGCGCGAAAGGATTAATGCAGTTAATGGACGGAACTGCAAACGATATGGGAGTGAGAAATGTGTGGGACCCGGCTGAAAATATTAACGGAGGCACTAAATATTTTGCCCAAATGCTTCGACAATATAATGGAGATTTAAAGTTAGCTCTTGCTGCATATAATGCCGGACCGGGTAACGTAAACAAATACAATGGTATCCCCCCATTTGAGGAAACTAAAACATACGTTGCAAGAGTAATGGGATACATAAATTTTTTGGAGATTTAACATATGAACACTAAAAATATCATTGACTACCTGAAAAGAACGATTAGCAGCTTCACAGAGTTAAATTTGATTTATGCCTCTAAGCAAAAACTGTTGATAGAATACAACTACGAAGATTTTTCGCAGCTTACAAAAAAAGAAGAAATCGTTTTGTCAAAATTGCAGCATGAAGAAAAGAATAGGTTGAAACTTAAAGATGAACTGCTGACAGCATTGAATTTACCGAAAGAAAAATTTAAGATGGAAAAATTCAGTACTATTTTAACTCAAAGACTTAAAAATGAGAATTTTGATGAAATAATAGCTCTTGAAGAAGAATTAAAATCGTTACTTGAAAAAAGCAGTTCGCTAAACCGGACTAATTTATTCTTACTTGAACATAAGAAGCAGTTTGTAACAGAGATGTTCAGGATTTTATTTGCCGGGCAAAACCAAAACTTTATAAATAGGAAGATGTAACCATGGCAATTAGTAGAGTGTTCGATATAGCAAGACGAAGTTTATCTGTTTATCAAAGTGCATTAACGGTAACTTCGCATAACGTTGCAAACGCAAATAATCCTGCTTACTCAAGACAGCGTGTTCTTTTAGCAACGGAAAATCCTTCCAAAGCAAGCGCTTTGACGATTGGTGCGGGAGTGAAAATTGACGATATTGTACGTGTCCGCGACCAAATGATTGATACGCAAATCAGAAAATTTACACAAACTGAATCCCTTTATAACAAACAAAATGAAATATACTCCAAGTTAGAAGTACTTCTTTCGGAGCCTTCGGAACTAGGGTTATCAAGTTTAATAACATCTTTCTTTAACTCGTGGAGCGAGCTTTCGGCCAATCCTACAAGTGTGGAATTAAGGAACAATATTGTTAATAACGGAAAACAGTTAACAAATCGTTTTAATGAGCTTTACCAGGGCTACAACAAAATTCGTACGGAATTAAAAAATGAAGCAGTTCAGATAACTACCGAGATAAACAGTTTTGTGGGACAAATTAATACATTAAATAGGCAGATATTTGAAGCTAAAAGTCGGGGAATAACACCGAACGATTTAATGGACGAGAGAGACAGAGTAATAGATGAATTAAGTCAACTTGTGAACGTAAATGTTTACCAGGATGATAATGGCTCAACAAATGTTAGCATCGGCGGTATACTTGCCGTAGATCAGTATCATAATCTTGATTTTAAAATTGTTGAAGAAAACGGGAAATTGTATCTCAAAGACGGGTCGGGAGAATCCTCTTTAAACATTACCGAAGGAGAACTTGGTGCAATACTGAAAAGCTATTCAACAGATATTCCATCGTTTTTGAACTCTTTGGATTCGGTTGCCGAAAAAATATCAAGCACTGTAAACGAAATTCATCAAACCGGATATACGTATACAAATCCACCCCAAACAGGTTTTAATTTCTTTCAGCAGTATGAAAAAGGAGCTTTTGCAATTGATCCGGCAGTTCTTAACGATGTACGGTTAATATCCGCATCCGCAGATGGAACGGATGGAAATAATTCAATTGCAATTAAAATTGCAGGTTTAAAAGATGAAAAAACTATCGGAGGGTTGACTTTCCTTGATAAGTATTCGAGTTTTGTTTCGGATATGGCAAGCTACAAGAACATGGTCGAAAAAAATTCGGAGTCGTACCAGATGATACTTGAAGAACTGGATTATCAAAAAGCATCCAACTCGTCAGTATCAATTGACGAGGAAATGATGGATGTTTTGAAGTATCAAAAGTCGTACGATGCTTCTGCGAAGTTGATTTCGATAGCCGATAGATTAATTGAAACTTTGTTAGCAATGGTATGATGTTATGAGAATATCCGATAGAAACGTACAGCAATCTTTTTTGAACAACCTTACATCTCTAAGGAGTAAAATGGGTGAAGTTCAGAACAAGATTATAACACAAAAAAAAGTGAACAAACCTTCAGATTCCCCATTAGGAAGCGGGAAGATTATTAATTTTAACGAAAGATTAACGAGCATATCTTCATTTCAGAAAAATATTGAGAATGGTTTGGCATTTACAAACTACTCGGTTTCAGCTCTGGAAGGAATCCACGAACAAACCCATTCAATGCTTGTAGATGTTGTTTCTTTAAAAAATCCAACAAATTCAACTTCGACTCAGGACTATGTTCAAAAACTTACAAACTATCTTGATACAATCGTTAATCTTGCAAATTCCGAATTTCAGGGACAATACCTTTTTGCGGGAACCGATTACTCGGTAAAACCGTATGAGATCTCCGCAGACGGGCAAAGCGTTGTTATTAATAGTTCAAATCTTGGCGGGGAAAAATCAATTAAGACCTCGAACAACACATTGCAAAAAATTAATATTACGGGTGAAGAGCTATTCAACTCGGCAATAAAATATACCGGGAATTTTAATTCTGCAGATGCAGTAGGGACGGCAAAAACGTTCTCTCAAAAAATATTTGACGGCGATGGCAACGAATTTACAATCGAGATGGAGTTCACCAAATCGGCGGCGAATACATATACTCTTAATACAGGAGTAAAAGATTCTACCGATAATGTTGTGTATTCAGGGACTAATTCTCTCGGTTTTAATCCCGCTACCGGGAAAATAACCGGGCTTGACGGAACAACAGCTCAGAAATTACAGGTAAGTGTTCCAGGAAAAAATTTGGATTTTACATTTGATGTAAGCGGATTAATGGAATCGAATAAAGCGACTACGGTTAATTCATCAATGAACCTTAACGGGAATATTTTTAACACAATTATTTCAATTAGAGAAAATTTGAAAAACGGAAACATGCCGAATGATAATCAACTTGATTTGCTAAACGGTTTCAGCCAGCATTTTTTGAACAAGGTTTCAGAGCTGGGGAATATCCAAAATAACTTAACTTCGGCTTCGGAACTATTAAGCCGCGAAGAAACCGAAGTTACAAGTTTATTATCCCAGGAAAACGATGTTGACATGGCAGAGTATGCAATTGAATTACAAAACTATCAAAACGCCCTTGAAGTGTCGTACAAAATTTCTTCAATCATGCTGCCCAAATCATTGTTGGATTATATATGAGATTAAAAAAAATCGGGACAATTAACGGTCTGGCTTTAGGTTTGTTCTGTATATTCGGAGCATTCTTAATTGAAGGAGGTTCTTTAAAAGCACTTTTTTTAATCCCGCCGATTCTAATTGTTTTCGGAGGTACATTCTCGGCAGTAATTGTAGGATTCGGTTTTGAAAAATTCAAAATGATTTTTCAATTAATGAAACTTGCATATTTTCCGAAGAAGTACAATTACAAAGAAACAGTTGATAACTTTGCGGAGATTGCGATTGAATTACGCAAGAACGGTATTCTTGCGGTTGAAAGGATGCTTGATAGATTTGAACACTATTTCCCTAAAAAACTCATAAAGTTTTTTATAGATGGTGCAGATGTTGATGAAATTGATAACCTTGCCCGTATGGAAATGAAAGCAATGCAGGAAAGGCACTTTTCCAATATTTTTATCTTTACAAAAATGGGAGGATACGCCCCTACAATGGGTATACTGGGAACCGTAATGGGATTAATCATGACACTTGCTAATGCAGGAAACGACCCGGAGGAACTTGTTAGGAATATCGCTACAGCATTCATTGCAACTTTATGGGGGGTATTTTCAGCTAACTTAATATGGTTGCCGGTTGGCGACAGATTGAAATTATGTCATTCAGAAGAGAAACTTTTAATGGAATTAACGGTGGAGGGAGTGATAGCACTGAGAAGTGGAGAAATCCCGTCGATGGTAAAGACCCGGCTGCTAAGTATGCTCCCGCCAAAAGATCAAGAAGAGAAAAAGAGCGTTTAGACGATCATTCCGAGATTTTTGCCGAAGACGGCGAAAAAGACAGGTACTTGATAACGTATGCGGATCTTATTACCTTGCTACTCGGTTTGTTTATTCTTTTGTATGCTGCTTCTAATGTTGATATCAAGAAATATCAAAATATGATGTCTGCTGTCGGCTCTATTTTCGGCGGCGATATGAGCGGAATGAAAATCGGGCAGCTACAGGGACAGGGAGTATCAGATCCGCTTGAAGTGTTGGTGGGTGATGTGCAAAACCTGATAGCTAAGAACGGGATGGAAAATAGCATTAAAATAATTGAAAATGAACGGGGGCTAACAGTTAGGATTTTGGATAATATCCTTTTTGCAACCGGTAGAGCGGAGCTTTCGGAATACTCGCGGATTATTTTACAGAATCTTGCCGTTATTTTGAAGAAAATTCCTAACGACATAAGAATTGAAGGACATACCGATAATGTTCCAATAAGTACTGCGGTTTTTCCTTCAAATTGGCACCTGTCGGTTGCAAGAGCAACTACAACAGCGTATTATTTAATGGTAAATGAAGGATTGCCGCCTGACCGTGTTTCTGTTGTCGGTTATGCGGAATATAAACCGGTGGATACTAATGAAACCCCTGCAGGCAGGGCAAACAACAGAAGAGTTGATATTGTGATACTAAAATAACTAAGGTTTAATTATGAAAATAGAATCAAAACAATTTGGCGAAATCGAATTCGACGAGAGCATCGTCTATAAATTTAAAGACGGCATTATCGGGTTTGAAAAATTAAATGAATTTATTCTTCTTAATTCGGAGGATGGAGTTTTTTTCTGGTTAATATCCATTGAGGAACCGGAGATTGTTTTCCCGCTGTTCCCGGTAAGACCTTTATTCGAAAACTATCCGAAGGATAAAGGTTACGAACCTTTTGGCGTTGTTAATCTCAGTAAAAACCTGGAGGAGATCACAATTAACTTGAAATCTCCTGTTTATATTGATACAAAAAACAAAAAAGGTTATCAGTCTATATTAGACGATGATACTTATTTAATTAACTACAATTTATTTATTAAAGAGTAAAACATTATGTTAGTATTAACAAGAAAACCCGGCGAAAAAATTCATATAGGCTCCGACTTAACAGTAAGCATTATTTCAATTTCGGAGAACCAGGTAAAAATAGGAATTGATGCTCCCCCGGAGGTAAAAATATACCGGTCAGAACTATACGAAAAACTGCTCGAAAGCAACTTACAAGCGGTTGACGGAGCTAAAAGTTCGGATATTAAAAGTTTATCAGCTTTAAAAAACATTAAAATAAATAAGAATGCAGATAGAGAATAATAAAAAACTGAAAGTGTTGGTTATTGACGATTCCCAGGTTATCCTGCAGGCTTTAACCAACTTTTTTGAAACATTAAGGTTTGAAGTTAAAACCTGCGAGGACGGGCTTGACGGTATTAGTTGTTGTATGGATTTTAGACCGGATCTAATCTTCCTTGATTTGATGATGCCTCAATTTGACGGAATTAAATTTCTGCAGGTTAAGAATGTTATTAGAGACATTAAAGATATCCCGGTTATTGTTATAAGTGCAAACACAAATAAGAAAAACGTAGTTGCAGCTATCGAGCTTGGTGCCAACAAGGTGATTTCCAAACCCCTGCAAAAAGAGATTTTAATCTCCACTTTAAAAGAATTGCTCGGGGAGAAATCGGTTTCTTCTTCTGTTCCCCAGCAAAACATCCCTTCGGAGATTGAATTTCAAAATGCTCTTAAAGACAATATTGAAAGCGATATGAGAGAGCATTTGAAAAACGTGTTTTTAAATAGCTTCAAAATGCAAAAAGGAATTGCAAACAAAGCACTTGATGACCGGAACAAAAAAGACCTTGATGTAGTTGTTCATCAACTTGCTTCGGCAGGGGGCACAATAGGTTTCCCGGAACTTTCAACATTATCGAAAGAAATTGAAAACAAGGAGGTAAACTCGGACCTGGATTGGCTTTTTGTTCAAGTTCGATGGGAAAAAATCTTGAAGACAGTAAAAGAAATAGAGTTATCCTCAAGTAAGAAATAAAGGGTTTATGTTTGTAATAATAGGTATAGCGGTAGTTTTTGTCTCGGTAATAGTCGGCTTTATGATCGCCGGCGGTAATTTACTTGTTTTGCTTCAATGGGCGGAATTTTTAATTATCGGTGGTGCCGCTTTTGGAAGTCTACTTATTTCAGCACCCCCGGCTATGTTGAAGAAGATTTTTGCTGCTATACCGCGTACTTTCTCTAGCCATGATTTTAATAAAGACGATTATCTCAAATTATTAAAATCTTTTTATGAACTCTTTCTGATTGCTCAAAGAGATGGATTTCTTGCAATAGAAAAACATATTGAAAGCCCCAAGGAAAGCGAGATACTTTCAGCTAATCCGAAGTTCATGGAAAACGAAGAAGCACTCTCTTTCTTTTGTGATACTCTTAAAGTAATTTTAACCGGGGGACTTCCACCGCACGAAGTTGAAGAAATAATGGACATTTCAATCGAAACCTACGAAGCGGAACAAAAACCGATTGCCGGGCAGTTGGCTAAAGTTGGAGATGCTTTACCGGGACTCGGTATTGTTGCAGCTGTTCTCGGTATTATTGTTACTATGGGCAGTATTGATGCTGGTGCTGCAGAAGTAGGTAAACACGTTGCAGCCGCTCTTGTCGGTACCTTCCTCGGTGTTTTGTTAAGTTACGGTTTGGTTAATCCTTTGGCTTCCAATATTGAACATAAAACGCATAACGATATAAGGTATCTTGAAACAATAAAAGCGTGTGTCGTTGCATACACAAAAGGAAATCCTCCGATTGTTGCGGTTGAAATTTCAAGAAGAACTATCAATTCCGACCATAGACCTACATTTGTAGAATTGGAAAACTTCCTGCGTAATAAAAAGGAATAAAAGTGGACGGCGAAAACAGTAATCAACCCGTAATAAAAAAAGTAAAAAAGGGAGATCACGGGCATCACGGCGGGGCTTGGAAAGTTGCTTATGCCGATTTTGTTACAGCTATGATGGCGCTATTTATTGTATTATGGATTTTAAGTTCAAGCGAACAGGTTCAGCAGGCGGTTTCGGAGTACTTCAAAGACCCTTCGGCTTTTGAATTGGGAAAAGGAAAAAGTTTAATTGATATGGGAAAAACTTCGGTATCCGAAGAAATAGCCCAATCTTTACGCCAGAAGGAAATGGAGAAAGAAAGATTTACAAGAATGGGGGAAGAACTTTTAGATCAAATGCAGCAGGATACTGAATTTGGCGATATTCTTGACCAGATACAAATTGATTTCACAGAAGAGGGAATGAGAATAGAACTAATTGAATCTCTTTCGGAAGCATTTTTTGAAATCGGCACTGCGATGTTAAACCCGAAAGCATTCAACATTATGAAGTTAATCGGTTCAAAGTTGGCAACTATAAGTAACGGAATAACAGTGGAAGGACATACGGATTCAAGACCATTCCCTAATTCCGGGTTGGGTTATACAAATTTTGAATTAAGCGCAGACCGTGCCAATTCTGCAAGAAGAGCATTGGTTTTGGGGGGATTGAAAGAGAATCAAATAGTTGAGATACGGGGTTTCGCGGATACAAGGTTAAAAAATCCCGGTGATCCATACGACCTTCTGAACAGAAGAGTCAGTATTATTATAAATTATTCAAGGTAGATATGAAAGGCACTATACTAATAGTTGAAGACGACATTTTTACACAGGAACTATACAAATTCTTTTTTGAAAGAAAAGGATATAAATACATCATTACAGATGATGCCGAAAAGTTTTTCGGAATCCTGCAAGAAAACCAAATCTCTCTGGTTATCCTGGATATCAACCTGAAAAACACGTATCTCAATGATGAAAAAATTGACGGAATAGTTTTAGCCGAACAATTAAGAGCAAATGAAAAGTTTTCTAAAATCCCGATTATTGTGGTATCGGCTTATCAATCCAATCTTAACGGACGTAATCTCGTAAAAGACGGGTTGGTTAATGACTTTATTTTAAAGCCGATAGTAGATTTTAATGAACTGATAGGTAAAGTGAATAAATACGCAATTTAAATGGAAAAAGATAAAGTACTTATTGTTGAAGATGACCCGGATACCCGTTTCATTTTAAAGCGTTCGCTCGAAAAAAGCAACTACGAAGTGGAAACTACAGAAAACGGGAAAGTCGCCTTAAAAAAACTGGAAACATTTTTTCCTAAGGTTATTATTGCAGATTGGACTATGCCTGAAATGGATGGGCTGGAGCTTTGCCAGGTATTAAAAGATGACCCGAGGTACAAACTGATTTATTTTATTATTCTAACAGCGCGCTCATCTTTAAAAGATAGGGTTACAGGATTGGATTTCGGTGCGGACGACTTCTTGATTAAACCGGTTGAAACACAGGAATTGCTTGCAAGAATTAGGTCCGGTGTTAGGATACATAATTTACAAAGCGAATTAAAACAGGTTGAACATAAAAAAGCTGTTATCGAACTTGCCTGTACTATCGGGCATCAAATCAATAATCCGTTAAGCAGCCTTATTTTAACGCTTGAAAATTTTATACAGGAAGTAAACAAAGAGGAACACAAAGAAGACATTATGATCATCAGGCAGTCTGTTGATCGTATTAAAAATCTTGTTAATACTCTTATTAATATCGAAAACCCGGAAATAGTTAAATATGCCGGAGAAAAACAAATGCTGAATTTGAATAAAGAGAAACAAATTAACCGGTAATAATGTTATGCTCGGTAAAGTTTATAATATCAACACTTCTGTTTCGTGGGACAAAAATCCACACGCGGCGTATCATGGTGAAATGCCGAAGGGAAAAGACCGGGCTAAACAAAAAACTACGGACTCGCTGACATTTTCTGCAGCTTTCAACTATCTAAAAAGCATCTCGTGGATGATAAAAGATATGAGAAAGTTTAAAAATGAAAAACTTCTCCTCCTTTTTAATTATGGCGGATTCGACTTTAAAACCGAAATAGACCTCAACACGATTGATGCTTTTAGAGGGATGTTATTTGAAATTGAACGGGATACTTCCCATGAAGCCAATTACTTTAAAGCAGCAATTACTATAAATGTTCAAATAAATCATTTGAACCTTACAAAGAAATTTGAACCCTCTCACCTCCCTTATTTACAGGAGGTTTTTGATAAAATAGATAAACTGGGACTAAGCTCAAACACTGTGTCGGCAAACAATTACCAGAACGATTTTCTGCTCGGAAGTTACAGAAATGAATTACTTTTAGAGTTCAGGAATATCCTTACCGGTGTGTCAATTTTTATCGAAAAATTTACCGGGAACGGTTTCCAGTTCGGTCCCCCGGTTCAATCCGGGGAGCTGATTAGGGTTGAAAAAATTAAATCAGAAACCACATTATAAGTTGATGAATATACCGCACGAACTTCATTCCGAATCAATCGGCAATCTACAAGGTACAATACAGGTGTCATGTAAAAAAGCCTTTGCAATATCCGATACTTCGGGGAACCTGCTTTATACGAATGATTCATTCCAAAGAGAATTCAGCGGACTTAAACGCCGGAACATTTCCGAGTTCAGCGGTGAACCCGAACTTTTACGTGTTGTTAAAAAGTTAGCGGAAAGTAATCACAACTCACTTGATTTCGAATTCTTTTTCCATAGGCCGGATGCTATTGGTGATAGGCTTTATAACGTAAACATCGAGAAATTCGTTCTTGAAGAGAAACTTCTTTTTTATCTCTTCTTTTCTTCGCTCGAAATTCAAAAGACAATTGATGAAAAAATTAATAATCTTCACTATGCAATCGACTACGGCGAAGTTGCAGTTTTGATATGTGATTTCAACGGATATGTTAAATATTCATCTAGTACATTTGAAAAAATAATCGGTAAAAATATAGAGCAGATTTACAACAAGTTTTTACCCGATGTGCTTGAGAACGTTATAACCGGAAACGAAAAAGCACAAATAATGACGGCCATCCTGAGAAAAAGCAAATGGGTTTCTATAATTTCAGGGACTGATAAAAACAGCAACGTCTGGTTCAAAGAATTAAAATTAACAACAATTCCCAAAAGCGACCCTGCACATTCGAATTTTCTTCTTACAGCAAATGATATAACGAATTATATACTCAAGAATAGAGTTGTTGAACAATCAGAGCAAAAGCAAAGATTGATTATAAACAGCATTACCGACCTTCTTATAATTGCCCGAAAAGAAGGTGATGATCTGATATTCGAAAACGGAAATGATAACTTCTTTACTATTTTTGCCGGGACAAGGGAAAAAATTAAAGATAAACCGTTACGCAAAATTCTTCCTCAAACTTTATGCGAATTGGTTGAAGAGACAATAAACAATTACAGCTTGTTTGAAACCGGTCATGCCGAATGTACTTACTCCAACCACGCAAGCGGTAGAGAATATATTATGAAAGTGGGCTATGCTGTCGATACATTTTACAACGATAAGTTGTTCATAATAAGTTTAAATGACATAACCGAGCGGATTAATTACGAGAAAGAACTTCTTAAAACAATCGAAAAAGAGAACCAGCTCAACCGTTTGAAAGATGCTTTTATTGCCAACATGTCCCACGAAATCCGTACTCCAGCTACTGCGATTATCGGTTACTCCAACTTTTTAGAAGAAGATATTGAATCGCAGAATTTTGAATCGGCTGTAGAGTTCTCCAAACTTTTAAAAGAAGGGGTTACACGCCTTGTAGAATTGTTGGAAAAAATAATGGAGCTTTCACTTTTGGATTCCGATGATTACCAGCTTGACCTTAACATTTACGATATTAAATCGCTCCTTGATAAATCATTCCGGCAGTTCAAACCCTTAGCAGAAAACCAGTACATCGAATTAAAGGTTGAAGTTGACCGCCATAATGCACTTATTGAAACCGACCAGTTGAAATTCAGCAAGACGCTTGAAATGCTGATTGACAACGCTATTAAATATAATGTTGAAAACGGTACGGTAATTCTTAAATCTGAATTGCACGATGATAAAGTTACTATTTCCATTATCGATACAGGTAGGGGAATAGATGAAAAGAGACTTGAAGCAATTTTAAGTCCTTTTGTACAGGAAGAACTTGAAGGACATAAAAGGAATTACGAAGGTGCCGGTTTAGGTTTAACCCTTGCAAGTAAACTTACAAAGGCATTAAAAGGTACATTTGAAATTAAGAGTGAGAAAGGGCGTGGAACGACGGTTTCATTAACTTTCCCTGTTATTGATATAGCATAAAGAATTATTTCACTTCTAAAACATTCGGATTCTCAACCTTTTTGCAGAATAGGTTAAAACAAAAATATTTTAGACAACTCCGCCTCTTATTCTAATTAAATAAAATCAACTAATTTAACATAGATTTAAAGGATAAATCCCGCCTTTTGATTAACTTTGTATAGAAAATTTTAGAATTTGTAAATCAATTATCATTTCAAAAAATAGAACGGAGTTAATAATGACAACAATAGTAGACGTAAGAGCAAGAGAGATTCTTGATTCCAGGGGTAATCCTACACTTGAAGCCGAAGTGGAACTTGAATGCGGTATTGTCGGTAGAGCAGCAGTCCCCAGCGGTGCTTCTACAGGCGAACATGAAGCATGTGAACTAAGAGATGATGATAAATCCCGTTATCTTGGTAAAGGCGTTTTAACAGCTGTTGATAACGTAAATGAAATCATTGCCGACGAACTAATTGATTTCGATGCACTGGATCAGACAGGGATAGACCAGTTCTTAATTGAACTTGACGGAACTCCGAACAAATCGAAACTCGGTGCAAATGCAATTCTCGGTGTTTCCCTTGCAATTGCAAAAGCATCAGCGGATTGTCTCGGTTTGCCGCTGTACAGGTACATCGGCGGAACGAATGCAAAAATTCTTCCTGTTCCTATGATGAATATTATTAACGGTGGAAAACATGCCGATAACAATGTCGATTTCCAGGAATTTATGATTATGCCTGTAGGCGCAGAAAACTTTACAGAAGCATTAAGAACCGGTGCCGAAGTATTCCATACATTAAAAGGTGTACTGAAAAAGAGAGGTTACAACACGGCAGTTGGAGATGAAGGCGGATTTGCTCCGAACTTAAAAGCCAACGATGAAGCCATCGAAGTTATTCTCGAAGCAATTGAAAAAGCAGGTTACAAACCGGGTAAAGATGTTGCAATTGCACTCGACCCTGCTGCAAGTGAATTCTTCTTGAAAGATAAAAATGCTTATCACTTATTCAAATCTGCACCGGGCAAAGAAATCCCGATTGAAAAAATGGTTGACTATTGGGCAGAATGGGTAAGCAAATACCCGATAATCTCGATTGAAGACGGGCTTGCAGAAGATGATTGGGACGGCTGGAAACTTATGACTGATAAACTCGGCAATATTATTCAACTTGTCGGCGACGATATCTTTGTTACAAATACTGAAAGATTAGCAAAAGGAATTACACTGGGAGTTGGAAATTCAATCCTAATAAAAGTAAATCAAATCGGTACGCTAACCGAAACCCTTGACGCAATCGAATTGGCAAAGAAAAACGGATATACAGCAGTTGTAAGCCATCGTTCAGGTGAAACAGAAGACACAACTATTGCAGATATTGCCGTTGCAACAAACGCAGGTCAAATTAAAACCGGTTCTACAAGCAGAACCGACCGTATTGCAAAATACAACCAGTTGATCAGAATAGAAGAGGAACTCGGTCCATCGGCTATATTCCCCGGTATTTCAGCAATCAATTATAAAGGCTAATTATTGTTAAGGACAAAGCCGGTTGAAATATGCCGGCTTTGTTCAACTTTAATTTGAGAAAAAAACTAACACTAAATGCCTTTCCTTGGAGAAATTTCTGCACTTATAACCGCACTACTTTGGGCATTCACTTCCATAATTTTTACTGAAGCATCTTTAAGAATCGGCTCAGTTCAACTTAATATCAATAGGCTGATTGCCGCTCTCACTTTTTTAACTATTACAGTTTTTGTCTTCGGGTTGAACTATATTCTTTCGGCGGAACAATACGCGTTCCTCGCTGTTAGCGGAATTGTAGGGCTTGCAATCGGTGATGGTTTTTTATTCAAATCGTTTCAAACTATCGGGGCAAGATTCAGTATGTTGATAATGGCGCTTGTTCCTGGTATCACGGCAATTCTCGGTTATTTTTTCCTTCACGAATCCCTTTCACTTCAAACTGTTATCGGAATGATAGTAACAGTAGGAGGAGTGTCGATTGTAGTTCTTGAAAAAAATAACGGGAACAATGCAAGATTCAAAATAACCCAAATAGGTTTCTTCTACGGATTTATGGGAGCCGTTTGCCAGGCGGGCGGACTAATCCTTGCAAAAGAGGCATTCAATATCGGGGCGATAAACGGTTTTGTTGCAACCTTTATCAGAATCTTTACTTCAGTATTGGTCATGCTTCCATTTCTATTAATAATAGGAAGATATAAAAATCCGGTAAGACTGTATAAACACGATCTAAAATCACTTGCTCTAACCATTGCAGGCAGTATTGTCGGACCATTCCTCGGAATAACATTCAGTTTAATTGCAATATCAAATACAAAAGTGGGAATTGCCTCTACACTTATGGCGACTACACCAATATTATTGCTGCCGATTATAAAGATTTTGTACAAAGAAAAAATTCCAACCGTAGGAATAATCGGTGCTGTATTGGCAGTCCTTGGCGTAGCCGTTCTGTTTTTGAGTTAAATAGAATAAAAAGAATTCTTACATTGCATTGTAATTTTGAAAGAATAACAATGAAATCCTTTTTACAGTTAATTCTCCCGTTTTTATTTATCAGTTTATCAGCACAGGATATTCCTACGCCATTAAAAGAATCCGGTTACACACAACTCACTTCGCATACACAGATAAATGAGTATCTCGCTAAACTTGAAGCAACAAATAATCATATTTCAGTTGAAAAATTTGCTTCTTCGGTAGAAGGAAGAGAGATAAAAAAAGTTACTTTAAATATCCCGTCGAATGGAGAAAAACTCAAAGTGTTGATATTTGCCCAACAACACGGGAACGAGCAATCCGGTAAAGAAGGAGCACTTCTTGTATTGGAGGAATTAGCTTCCGGCAGATTGAATTATTTGTTCGATTCATTGGATTTAGTAATCATTCCGCAAATAAATCCCGACGGCTCCGAAAAGAATAGTAGGCGCAACGGAAACGGAATGGATTTAAATAGAAATCATCTTGTGCTTACCGAGCCGGAAGTAATTGCATTACATTCTTTGTTCAACGATTACAAACCACATGCTACGCTTGATGTACATGAGTATTTTCCATATACTGATTCATGGTATAAGTTCGGATACTATAAAGATTTTGATGAACAGTTCGGTGTTGTTACAAATCCGGCAGTATCAAAAGAGATAAAAGAAATTGCCGATAATTTGTTCCTCCCTTACGTTGAAAAACATTTAACTCGAAAAGGATTTTCATTTCACAACTATATTGTAGGAGGACCACCGGATTTAGAGAGAATCCGCCACAGTACTGTAGATATTAACGATGGAAGACAATCGTTCGGAATACAAAATACATTTTCGGTTATCCTTGAAGGTAAAAACGGGAAGGACGTTTATTCCGAAAATATCGAACGAAGAGCTGCGGGACAAGCCGAAGCAATACAAGCATTCTTGAATTTTTGTTACAACAATACAAAAATGCTTAGGGGGACTGTAATAAAAGAAAGAGAGAAATTAACTAACTCAAAAGCGGGTGAAAAGATTGCAGTAAGGATGGAACACGTTGCGGGGAATGCCCCTTTGCAGTTGACTCTTAAATCGGTTCATTCGGGTAAAGATACAGTAGTAACAGTGAATAATTATCATCCGTTAATAAAAAAACTAATCGAAGTTGAAAAACCGGAAGCGTATTTAATAAGTAAAAACGACACAGAACTAATTGGAATAATGAGAAGAAATTTTGTTCAGATGGAAGATTACAATCCCGCTGAAGGAGATATTGTGTCAAGGTACAAAATTAAAAATGTTGATACTATAGAAATTGAAGAAACTCCTGTAACGGTTCCTCTTGTTGAAGTTGAGAAGTTTGAAAATATAGACGGGTTATCTGGTTTTTATATGATCCCGGTATCGCAATTAAAATCAAATTTTCTTCCGCTTGCACTTGAGCCGCAATCACAGTGCGGTTTAGCGACTTATGAAAATTTGAAATTACTTGAAGTTAATTCCTATTATCCAATTTTAAGGTTGGAAAGAAGAGAGTAACCCAGCTTCTTTCAGAAAATCTTTATAACTTAATTGAAGTCAATCTATCAAGGTCGACTTTGTTGATATTGTTTACAGGTTTCCCGAAAAAGAGTTCGGCTACTTCACGGAACTTTGTCGGAACGTCGCTTACATAAAAGTCATAATTCCCGTGAGAAAAAGAATTTGTTTGAAGCCCGATTCTTTCTATTGCCCGTCTCACCACTTCCGCGGCGGCAATGCCGGAATCGATTAGTGTTACTTTATCTCCGATTACTTCTTGAATAATATCGTATAACAAAGGATAGTGAGTACAGCCAAGTACAAGCGTATCAATGTCAAGTTGATTGAAATCCTTTAAGTATTCTTCCGCTATCAATCTTGTTGCCTGATGGTTAATCCATCCTTCTTCTGCAAGCGGAACAAAGAGCGGGCATGCTTTTTCAAATACTTTAAATTCCGCATTGAGTGCATGAATCGCTTTTGAGTATGCAAGATTTGATATTGTTGCTCTTGTACCGATAACACCGATTCTTCCATTTTGAGTAGTACGCAAAGCAAAGTGCGAACCCGGTTCGATGACACCGATAACCGGCACATTAAATCTTTCTCTTAGTGCGGGAAGCGCAACCGATGAAGCCGTATTGCATGCAACAACAATTGCTTTCACATTCTTTTCCATCAAAAAAGTTGCATTCTGGATTGAGTATTCTATTACGGTTTGATTTGATTTTGTACCATAAGGAACACGCGCTGTATCTCCGAAATAAACAATACTTTCCGTGGGCAGCACCGATGCAATTCTTTTAACTACAGTTAATCCGCCTATTCCGGAATCGAAAACTCCGATCGGTTTTTCTTTCTCCATGAAATTCAATGTAATAACCTTTATAAAATTTGCTTGATGGCTTCAGTTAATTCAGCCTCTATAAAACTATAATAATTTACCGATACTTTTCTTTTGTTGCGGTCAAGAACATAGAAGGAATCCACAATTTCATCCCCCTTTGTTGCAATTTTTGCAAAGTAGATGTGTAGACCGAGTTCATTCATCTTCCTTGTAACCTGGTATAGAAATCCCAGCCTGTCGGGAGAGAAAATATCGATGATTGTGTACTTCTCAGTTTCTTCAAACTTGATTGTAACATGCCCCGGTCTTTTGAAAAACTTATTTTCGATTCTCCACCATTTTGTTTTCATCCGCTTTATTTCCAAGCCGAGTTGAAGCATCCCTGAAGCTACAAGATTAAAACTTTCTTCAATTTGCTGATAATTTACAGGGTCGATTTTATTCCCCGTGCGGAAATCGGTTACATTAAAGTTGTCGATTACAATCCCGTCTTTACGGGTAAATATTTTTGCATCGTGAATGTTCAGGTCGTTAATCGACATAACACCGCATAGTTTTGAGAGCAGGAAGGGGGAATCATGTGTTATAACCGTAATGTTTGTGAAGTTTTCAATCTCTTTGAATAACACGCTTATAAGAATGCCGGAATTAATTTCGTCAATATGAAGTGCTATTTCCTCATCAGAAAAAAGAGATAAATATCCGCTGTCGTTTATTAAATCAATATGATCCTGCACTTCGGTTTCGGATACACCATTTGTATGTTTTGAAATTTCGTGAGGTAAAATATATGCAGTGTTGATTAGCAGTTCCTCGCCCGATAACCGATCTGCAATCATAGAATGAGCTTTCCGGTATAGTTCCTTTAGCAATTCACTTTTCCAGGTTGTCCATAGCGCCGGGTTCACCGCAGAAAGGTCGGCGTAAGTTACAAGGTAAAGCAGATTCAATTGCTCAATTGAATTGAAGCGGGCAACGAATGAATCTAATGTGTCAGGGTCGTTCAAGTTCCTTCTGAATGCAACCTGCTCCATTAAAAGATGATTTTTTACAAGGAACGATACATCTTCAATTTTTTCATCGCTGTAACCGAGACTGCTCATAACGGAGAATGCTATTTCCGCACCGATAATTTCATGTCCTGCAACGTTAATCGGTTTGGCAATATCGTGGAAAAGCAAGGCAAGGTAAAGTGTATCTTTCTCTTTTACCTGGTTGTAAATTTTGCCAAGTTCGGAATGATCATCTGCGAGCAGTTCAAGATTCGAAATAGTTACAAGTGTATGCTCATCTGCGGTGTAACAATGGTAAACGCCGTGTTGAACAAAGCCGTTCATATCATTAAACTCCGGTAGAAATGCACCAAGCACACCAAGTTCATTCATCACGGATAAAGTGGCACCAACATTTTTTGGAAGACGAAATATCTCTCTGAAAAAAACTGATGAAACATGATCGCTGCCCGGCGTAATGTTGTCAAGGCTGTCGATAATAAGCATTCTCAATTTCTCGTCGAAGTGTGCCGAATATAAACCGCGGTAATAAAACCCGCGTAAAATATCCGATAGTCTTAAATAACCCGTTCCTTTATAATAGATGGTTTCACCTTTAATACAGAATTCATCATCCAGGTCGATTGCCAAGATGTCCGGCAGTTTTTCAACAACCGAGCTTTTTATCTTCTTAATAAAGGATTTACTGTAGCGGTTAATAACGTTTGAAGCTTCAAAGTACTGCTTCATCAGTTTCCTGTATCCATCCTTTTTGTAATTGAAAAGTTTGGCGAATTTTACCTGGTCTGCAAATTCGAGCCGGTCGGATTTTCTTTTGCTGAACAGGTGTAGAATATGTCTAATTGCAAGAATGAATTTGTAACCGTTATACAGTCTTTGGCATTCCTTTGCCGATGTATAATTCTCTTCCTGTAGAACTTCAATAAAAATTTCCGATTGAGCTTTTTCAGCTTGCTTATTCAAATGCTTTTTTGTTTTGACGAAATACATCCACTCAATTAATTGAAGGTCGCGCAGTCCCCCGGCGGACATCTTCACGTTCGGCTCGATTACTTTGGGCGAATTACCGAATTTTTTATAACGCAGCTCCGTATCTTCTATTAAGTCGTTATATAAATCAAGTTGAACATCTTCAGTAATAGTATTAAGCAGTTCATCTTTCCATTTGTCGTACAGCTTTCGTGAACCGGTGATAAAGCGGGTTTCAAAGAACTGTGTGAAGGCGTGCAAATCATCCTCAAGAAAGTGTTTTATATCGCTTATGGTTCTTATTGTGTGGGAGACTTCAATACCGGTATCCCACAAGCCCGTTACAATTTTTTGAATTTCGTTTTCCGCTTTCTCTACAGAATCGACAATAAACATAACATCAATATCCGAATAAGGAGAAAGCTCCCTTCGGCTGAAACTTCCGCAAGAAGCAATTACGAACGGGAGGGCATTCCCCTTCGTAAGGTCTCTTATCAATTGTTCGATAGTAATACTATAAGTGATAGAAAATTTATATGCGTCGGCAAGAATATCCTGCACGTTGAAAAGCCGCGTCTGCTTTTCTTTGAATGATTTCTTTAACTCGGTTATATTTTTCATTAGTTGGTTTATTTAAGATTATCTTCGTTATAATCGGGATGATAATACTCTGCTTCAATAATTGAAGAAATACCGCCGCGTACATTAAACTCGGCTGTAATTCTCATTGCTCTCGGTTTTACAGCTTCAACAAGGTCGTCGAGTATTTTGTTTGTAACGCTTTCAAAGTATATCCCGTCATTACGGAACGAATTGTAATAAATTTTAAGTGATTTTAACTCAATACAAAGCTCGTCCGGGATATAATCCAGGATAATAGTTGCAAAATCCGGTTGTCCTGTTTTGGGGCAGACGGAAGTAAATTCGGGTGCAACGTGTTGAATAATATAATCCCTATCCGGTTTCGGATTCGGAAATGTTTCAAGTAGTTTTAGTTTTGATTTCATATATCTACCTTCGTTTTTTTCTCTCCAGAATTGAATTGAACAATTTTGTTCCAATTTATTAACCCATCTTCGCAAAACTCTTTCGCAAATTGTAAGCTGAAAATGTTTATCTGCTTAGAATATTCAATTTCATATTCCCTGCTTCTTTCTTTAGCTTTATAAGAAAGTGGTTCTATTATGTCCGTATATAAGTTCTCGTTACCGGAAATGAACGTCCAAAATTTTTGACCTGCAATCTTTTGGTATTCACCTTTATCCGTTTTAATCACTCTTCCATAACAGCAACCATTTATTGCTTCAATCGGTCTTCTTTTGGCATTTGATCTTAATCTTTGTTTTGCCTTTCTAAAGTTTTCTTTCATCTTTGCGACTTGGTCAGCATTTCCCCAATTTGTACCTGACTTAACTGTTACAATATAAATAATACTATCCTTTTCAAATTCTAAGTCTAATCCTTCTGCCGAAGATTTTTTCCCCATGTAAGCCTTGTTACAAACAAAAATAGCAAGTTTTTCGAGAAAACTGCCGAATAAAGTTTCTTCTTGAGATGAGATGTATGCTTGGACTAAACTTTCTACGAATTTTTCTGTTGTAAGAATATTTTTTGCTTTGAATAAATACGGGTTCTTTTTAAGAAGAATCTTTGAAAGTTTTAATTCTTTTAAAGACTTAATTCTTGACTCGTGGAAATCTCCGATATTTCCTTCAATATATTTCTTTACGTCTTCTAATTTTAGTTTTTCCATATTTTACCTTTGATTCTGCTACAAATAAATTGTGCTTGATTTGATTCAATTGTTCATCTGCCAATTTATAATAATCTTCAACTATTTCAATTCCGATTCCAATTCTTCCCATTTTTTTCGCAACAATTACCGTTGTCCCTGAACCCATAAATGGGTCTAATACTGTATCTTTTTCTTTGGTAAATAATTTAATGAACCATTCGGGTAATTCATCCGGAAATGCTGCGCTATGGTTTTTGTTACTGCATTCAGTAGCAAGGTGAATCACATTTGTTGGATAAACGAGTTCCCTCCCCAACCAGTTAGATACATTCTTTCCGAAACCACTTTTGTTTCTGGCGTTATCACGGGTTTTATCTGTCTCACTCAAATTCTTTAATCGTCCATTAGCCCAGTTTCCAATCGGAACTCTAACTTCGTCCTGATACATATTGAAATGTCTGGATTTGTTGAATTGATACAAATGTTCCCATGAATCCCTGAAGCGGTTAGGCCATTTGCCCGGATAGGAATTTTTTTTGTGCCATATAAACTCTTCAGTCCAAAGCCATCCCTGTTTTTTTAAAGCCAAAACAAGTTCTAGCACATAAGTGTGTCTTTCCCCCTTTTCGGCTTTTTCCTTAATATTAAGAATAAATGAACCAGTAGGCTTTAAAACTCTGAAAAGTTGTTCGCTAATTGGAAGAAACCAACTAACATATTCTTCTGGTTTGATTCCTCCATAGGTATTTTTTCTTCTATCAGCATAAGGTGGTGAGGTAAATATTAAGTCTATAGAATTAGATTCAAAATTTTGAACAACCTCTTTGGCATCACCTAAAAAAAAACTAGTTTTGTTAAACATAACTATAATTCGTTATTCTGTTGATTCACTCTAATTGCTTCATCAATTGCAACATTAACAACAACAAACCAATCAAAAAATCCCCATTCGATTCCTTTTTTAACAGTGTGCATTTCGTAAAAGTCTAGTTCTCTGCCTATCCTTTCTTTGGCTAATTGTTGTACGTCCCATACGTTTATCGCGTAAACTAATTCATCAGTTTTTAGTTGTTCAGTGATATACTGACTCATTATTGAACTCCGGTTTTAAATTAAAAAATAATTTGGTTTTTCTTTATAAGCAATCGGGTCTTCAACGCCGGCAGATTGAAAACCTCGCAACCGGTACGCACAACTGTCGCATACTCCGCAGGCAAGGTCTTCGCTTTTATAACATGACCAGGTCAAATGAAGCGGTGCATTCAATTCAACTCCTTTTTTTACAATCTCTGCTTTGGACAAATTGATTATCGGTGTTTCGATTTTAATTTTTGTCCCGGGTTTTGTACCGAGGTCAGTCATTTTTTCAAATGCACTAAAAAATTCGGGACGGCAGTCCGGGTATCCGCTTGCATCTTCATAAACGGCTCCGATAAAAACAGCCGAAGCTTCAATAACTTCCGCCCAACTTACACATGCAGTTAAAATGTTCGCATTTCTGAAAGGGACATATGAATTAGGAATTTCTTTATTTAACAAATCCGCTTCTTCAATTTCGATGCTGTTGTCCGTTAAAGAAGAGCCGCCGATATTAGCAAAGTGAGAAAAATTTATTACGAGCCGTTTATCAACTTTGTAATAATCGGCTATGTCGTTGAATGCTTTCAACTCCCGTTTTTCAGTTCTTTGTCCGTAATTGAAATGAGCAAGTGCGAGTTCAAAATGCCGTGATGCAATAGCAGCCGTAACGCAGCTATCCAAGCCCCCGCTTAAAGCAATTACTGCAACACTCTGTTTATTGTTCATTTTTTTTGTAGAAAAATTTCTTTCAATTTGGTTTCCAAAATAATGATTTTCGTTTTAGTTTACTAACCGGTTATTAAGGGTAAATGGAATAAAAACGTCTTTTCTTCATTGTATTTGTGGCTGCCGCTGTTAGAAATCTACTTACGGTTAAAACTATTTCCCGTTTTGTGTTTTATAATGAGAATTTAAATCTTATTTTTCGGTTAAAAAGATAGTATTTCTCAATATTAAACAAATAGCATCTATTCCTTACAAATGAACAGAAATAATTATAAGCTACTCCTGGATATTGCTGCGTTTACATTACGCGCAGAAGCGGGACTTCTTGTATTGAACCGGGAAAATGAAAACCGGGTTGCTGCAGATTATTTTGAAGAGAAGGAGAATAGCTATAAGTTAAACCCGGTAATTGAAGTTCTATCAAACCCGGCGGTTGACTTAAAATTCATTTCGAGTGCCAGACAGTTTAATAACAACTTTAAGTTTGAATCATTAAAACTTAAGCACTTAATCTCTGTGGAAGATAACTATGGAGAGAAAGAGCTGTTTGTTTTACTTTTTTCTTTTACGGGAAAGACTAAAAAAAACGTATCCAAACCAAATGAAGAAATTGTTTCAAGTTGGATAAGTGAATTGTGGAGCGAACTAAGCTCCTTACAATCCGGGGAGACCGAACTTTTATTAAAAACGGTGAACCGCGTTGAAGCAATAATCTATTCTTATTCAGTTAAGAAAAAGAAGTTTAAATTTATTACGGGTGACCTTGAACGGCTAACCAATTTGAAGAAAAATGAATTGTATGAAAATCCGTTGAAATCATTCCGGGTAATTGCTCCTCCGGAATTCTCAAAGGTAAAACCTTACGTCCAATCGTTGTTTGGCGGTGTTAAAGGGAGACTGGAAGTTAAAATAACGGACAAATATGGAAACGAAAAGTGGATAGAAAATTACTCTATCCCTGTATTTGAAAACGGGAGAGTAGTAAGTATTGACGGCAGGATTCACGACATTACGAATGAATATAACAACAGGCTGCTGCTTCAA
>DAIRET010000002.1:0-2323 GCA_036795455.1 Ignavibacteriaceae bacterium | reverse complement strand
AAGATCGGAAAGCAAGTTAAGGAGTATTTTTGAAACAGCGGACGACCTTATTTTTATTCTTGATGATAATGGGAATTTTACATCGGTTAATTCAAGCGGTGCGTTACTTCTTGAGTACATCCCTACAGAAATGATCGGCAGACATATAATGGATTTTGTCCCGAATAATTTGAAGTCGCAAATAGCCCTTTCTTTTGCCGAGATATTGAAAAAAGAAACCTCAAAAAAATGTGAATGGACTTTTTTAAGCAAGCTGGGAAAGAAAATCCTTTTGGAGATGAGAGTACAGCCGGTTTATGAAAAAAATGTAATGGTTGGTGTTGTAGGTTTCGGAAGGGATATTTCTTATTTTGAAGAGAACCGGGATAAAATCGATGAGCTTAACGGGAAACTAATTGAAGCCAATCGCTTGATAGCACTTGAAAGAGATAGAGCGAGACATAAAATCTCCGTATTAGAGGAATTAAACCGCCTTAAAAATGAATTCGTATCAAGTATTTCTCATGAACTCCGAACGCCGCTTGCATCTATAATCGGGTTTGCAGAAACAATTGAATCGGATAAAGATATGCCCGAATCAATGAGAAGTGAATTCAATTCAATTATCCTGAACGAAGCGAAACGGCTTGCCAACTTGATTAACGACGTACTTGATATTTCAAAGATAGAGCGGGGTTCAATTACCCTTAACAAAACGAAGTTTAATCTTGCAGAGGTTCTTGACCCGGTAATAAAGATTTTTAACAAAAAGGCAAATGAAAAATCAATCTTCTTCTCCTATGAACTTCCAAATGAAGAGGTAATGATTCTCGGCGACAAAGAGCGTATTGAGCAGATTTTTGAAAACATTATTGATAATGCGGTTAAGTTTACTTTCGAAAAAGGGAGGATAGCTGTTTATGCACGCGTTATGAATAAAGACGTTGAAATAATAGTAAGCGATACAGGTGCGGGAATTCCGAAAAAAGACCTCCCGTTTATTTTTCAAAAGTTTTATAAAGTGAACAGACCCGGTACAGAAACTCCGGGAACCGGGCTGGGGCTTGCTATTGCAAAACAAATAGTTGATCTTCACAAAGGTTTTATTACTATTATTAGTGAAGAAAAACAGGGTACGACAGTAGTAATTAAATTGCCAAAATTATAAAGAAAGGTACGTTTTGAATAAATTGGTTTTTATCGTAGATGATGAAGTTGCTATTTCCCGGCTTTTAACTTATTGGGTTAAAGATAAGTGGGGTTATAAAACCGAAGTATTTGGTAACGGCGAAGATGTTGTTAAAAATTTACACTTAAAACCGGATCTGATTTTA
Organism: Ignavibacteriaceae bacterium; assembly: GCA_036795455.1. Taxonomy (GTDB): domain Bacteria; phylum Bacteroidota; class Ignavibacteria; order Ignavibacteriales; family Ignavibacteriaceae; genus DAIRET01. The sequence goes on along the minus strand of DAIRET010000002.1, from coordinate 1,010 downwards.
CTTGATATTATGCTTCCCGGACTTGACGGTCTTGAAGTGCTGAAGCGTGTAAAGCAGTATGACGAAGATCTCCCGGTTATAATTCTTTCTGCACAGGGAAGGATCGAAGTTGCACTTGAATCTTTGCGGTACGGCGCTTACGACTATTTTCCGAAACCGATTGATACTCAAAGGCTTGAGCCTGCGATTAAAAATGCAATTAAGAATTATGACCTCAATAGGGAACTTCACAACCTAAAAGAGAATGTAAAAAAGCAGTACAGCTTTGATAACATTGTGTCTGAAGACGGTAAAATGCAGGATGTGTTTAAACTTGTCTCCAAAGTTTTGAATAACGATATCACGGTTCAAATTTACGGTGAAAGCGGAACGGGTAAAGAATTAATTGCAAGGGCAATTCACTATAACGGGCTTAGAAAAGAGAAACCGTTTGTTGTGGTTAATTGTGCGTCTATTCCGCGGGAACTTCTTGAAAGCGAGTTGTTCGGGCATGAAAAAGGCTCGTTCACCGGGGCTTACCAGAAGAAACTCGGTAAGTTTGAAGTTGCTAACGGCGGAACTCTTTTCCTGGATGAAATCGGAGACCTTGAAATGACGCTTCAAGCTAAACTACTGAGGGTGATTCAACAAAGAGAGTTTGAACGAGTTGGTGGTACGGAATTAATTAAATGCGATGTTAGAATTATATCTGCAACCAACCGCGATTTGAAGAAAGCGGTCGAGTCGAAGGATTTCAGAGAAGACCTTTATTACAGGTTGAACTCCTTCCCGATAATAATTCCGCCGCTTCGTTTAAGAAGAAGCGACATTCTTGTTTTGTTAGACCATTTCCTTAATACAACTAATAAAAAATTCGGTAAAAACGTAAACGGCTTTTCAAAACGCGCTCTTAAACTTTTATATGATTACGATTGGCCCGGTAATGTACGCGAACTTGAAAATACTATAGAAAGATGTATGATCCTCGGCGAAGGAAATATCCTTGACGTCGATGTACTTCCATCGCATAT
>DAIRET010000199.1:0-4912 GCA_036795455.1 Ignavibacteriaceae bacterium | reverse complement strand
CAAAATTGCTTAAAGATTGGAATCTCTTACCGTACTAATTGTCACAAGTCAGGAACCGGGATGTTAAACATTCTTTTATCTCAAGAGTTCAATAGTATAATACCGGGTAAACTTCCGAAAGGAATAAAAGTAGCTCACAAAACCGGTTCAATTGACGGTGTTAGGAATGATTCGGGTATTATCTTCCTTCCCGATGGAAGAAAATATTATCTCGTCATTTTGAGTAAAAACTTAAAGGATGAAAATGCAGGGGTAGAAGCCGGTGCTGAAATTTCAAAAAAGATATACGAATTTTTAACCAATTAAAAATTTAAACAGGAAGAGCCGCATTAAAGCGGCTCTTTTCTACTCCTGGTGTAATTAATCTTTATAACTGATTAAACTTGCTAATCTCCAAAACAGATACCAAGGTCTCTCGCGGTTTGCATTGTATCGCAATCGAGCGGGACTAATTTCATTCTATTTGATACTCTATCCAGCGGGACATAATTTACAGTCGGTGGATTGAGCGAAACCATAATTCCGTTTTCTCCTTCCTCCAAAGCACGAACTGCTGCCGCACCGAATCTTAAAGCAAGAAGGCGGTCAAAAGTTGTAGGAGTACCGCCGCGTAATAGATGTCCAAGAATAACACTTCTAACTTCTTTCTTTGTTAGTTGCTGTAATTCTTTTGCAACTCTTTCTCCGGCTCCGCCAAGTCGTTCGGCTTTTCCTAATTCTTTTTCAATAACCGAGGTTGTCCCTCCCTTTTGCACAGCTCCTTCAGCAACTACAACTATAGCATAGTTCTTTTTCAAAGCTGTCTTCTTGTTAAGATGCTCTGCTACTTTTTCAATATCATACGGTATTTCCGGTATTAAAACCACATCAGCCGAACTCGAAATACCAGAATGAAGTGTAATCCAGCCTGCATACCTACCCATTAATTCGACAACCATTATTCTGCTATGAGCTTCAGCAGTAGTATGAAGTCTATCAATACAGCTGGTTGCAAATGAAATGGCAGTATCAAAACCGAAAGTCATTACTGTTTCTGCTAAATCATTATCTATAGTTTTGGGAACACCAACTACTTTCATGCCTTTCTCTACGAAATGATTAGCCATTGAAAGCGAGCCATCGCCACCAATAGCTACAAGCGCATCAATATTGTGACGCCGGAATCCATCCATTATTTCATCCGACCGGTCAATTTCAACAATTGATCCGTCGGCTGCTTTCATCGGGTATTTGAAAGGATTCCCGCGGTTTGTAGTCCCAAGTATTGTTCCTCCCTGGTCTGTAATATTCGCAACACGCTCATATGTAAGGTTAATTAAACCGCTGCCACCGGGATATTTTTCCGGTAGAAAAATTCCGTTATAACCATCCCTTATTCCGAAGCATTCCCAACCCCTGTTGAGAGCGGAAATAACTACTGCATGTATAACTGCATTAAGACCGGGAGCATCACCGCCACCGGTATTAATAGCTATTCTTTTAATACTGTCTGTCTTTGTCATTTTACTCTTCCTTCTATTGTCATTTAGGAGAAACTAATCCAATAACCTAAGTAAAAATATCTTTCCGGTAACCTAATTGCAATAGGTAATGGAAATTTAATCTATTTTTAATCAAACACCACAACCTTAGTTATAACAATTCGAGAATGTTGTTGTTCACCGAATTTTGTTTTCTTGTTACTTTCTGCATCCCTTTCTGGGTCGGAACAGGCATACTAAGTTCAACATTCATACTGGTTGTAGTTTTCGACTTCTGGATTATTCCTTTGGATAAATTAAAAAATATTTTCCCTGAAGCTGTATACTTCGGTTTTTTAACATCAATGTTATTCTTCTTTGCTTCGGGGTTGATAATAAACTGGGAGATTAATCCTGCTTCAATTAATGCAATATTATCGTCATTCAGTTTTTCAAAATTCGTCAACTTGTATGTATGAGTATTATCAATTTTGAATACCTGGAGGTCTGCCGGCGGCATTTTCAAGTTCCATGATGAATCTTTTCCTACCTCTGTATTCGGCAATTTTCTGAATACCTGTGCAAGCAGAGGTTTTAATGCCGCATTGATAATATCCTGCTGGAATAATTTCTTCTCTTCTACCGAAACCGAATCTTTCATTCCGCGTAATTCCAAATATTTATTGGCAATCTTATCGGCTTTGAATATTTCCATAATCTCGCCGTCGGGATTTACGCGTATTGTAAACGGGTTATTAATCAATGATTCATATTCGATAAAATTCATTCTTTCTACCGAATCCATTTTAGAGCCGGATAAATAAGCGAATTTTTCCCCGTTACTTATTGCATCAAGTTTAACAGATTTGATCTCTGTATTAATCTCCATTACTTTATCATCGTCAAGGTCTTTAACATCCATCGAAATAAGATAAACAATAGTTTGAGATACGTTTTGACGGATCACTGTATCAGCTTCGATAGTTTGATTTTCATCTGTTATTGTTGTTAATCTGAACCTGTAATTGTCCCCTTTTTTTAGTGAATATTTCAGCACAACTTTCTGGATTGCATTATCCGCTAAAGGAACCAGCGAAAGGTCTGTTGAATCAAAACTAAAATCCTCTTTGTCTGCTGCTTTCGGGGTTTCTGCTTGTTTATCACCACAGCCGTATAAAACAACAAGTGATAACAGTATTATAAAAACTTTCTTCATTTTTCTTCCTTCAATAAATTAAATATTTTTCTCTTATCTTTTGAAACTCGCTCAATTCATCTGCCCAACCATTAAAGATTTCTTCCGGTCGAACACCTTCTTTCAATTGTTTTAGTAATTTTTTACTACCGGATAGTCTTTCAAAGGAATTGTCTTTAAATTCAAATCCTTTGTATAGTTTGTTTAATGCGTAAACGAGTTGAATACCGAATTTAACCGATTCAAGTTCATTTTTATCAGTAACAGTAATAGTAATTCCATAGCATTCTTTCCCTTTATGCTTGGGATTTGTAGCCATCTCTTCAATATCAACCGGTGTAAAAGTAACTGGAGTTAAAGAAACCCCTTTAACTTTGAGGTTGTTAAGTTCTTCAATTAATTCCGTCGAAATTATATAAGGAGCACCAATGGTTAAAAACGGATGTAATGTGCCTCTTCCTTCCGAAACATTAACACCTTCAATTAAACAGGTTCCCGGATATACTAACGCCGTTTTAAGATCCGGAATGTTCGGGGACGGTTTCATCCATTCAAGTCCGCAGTCATCAAAGAAATACTCTCTTTGCCAGTTTTTCATTTCGATTACTTGAAGCTTGGCATTCTCAGCTTTCTTAACAAGTTTTTCACCTAAAAAATACCGGGCAAGTTCGCCGATTGTCATTCCGTGAGTAATTGGAATTTGTGCTATACCAACAAAAGACATCAATTCTTTTTCACGGATGGGACCATCAACATAATTTCCATTTATCGGATTCGGTCTATCAAGTACCAATACAGGTATATTATTTTCAGCACCGGCTTCAACTATGTAAAACAAAGTTGATATATATGTATAAAACCTTGCTCCAACATCCTGAATATCGAATATAAGAACGTCAACATCCTTCAGCATTTGTGCGGTAGGTTTTCTTGTTTGACCGTATAATGAAAATACAGGTATCTGAGTTTTAGCGTCTACTTCATCTGTAATTTTCTCCCCCGCTGGTGCAGAACCTCTAATTCCATGTTCCGGTCCATAAAGTGCAACAATCTGTACTCCATCAATTTTATGAAGTGCATCAACAAGATGGGTACCGTCAGCAAGTACCGCAGTATGGTTGGTTACAATTCCGAGTTTCTTCCCTTTAATAAGTTCTAATTTTTCTTCAAGAAGAACATCCGCACCTACTTTTACTTTACTTTGTGCAAAAAGAAGTGTAACCGGAATGAAATAAATAAGTATGAGAATCAAAAATATCTTTTTCATAAAAGCCATCATTTATTTGTTGTTAAAAAATGTAATGCGATTGTATAGAAAACAATCATGCCGGGCGGTTTTGCTGCCCTAATTATTTGCCGGAGAAGTCAATGCCTCCCGACTTGTACCTTCGATAAATGACTAAATCAGTTATTTACCAAATAAGGACTTCACCACACTATTTATATCTCAGGGTAATTTTCAAGTAATTCTTTTCTTGTAAAGAAATGCAAAATCTCTATTTTAGCATTTTCATCTGAATCAGAACCGTGAATAATATTAAACGCTTTACTCTCTGCGTACAATTTTCTAATTGTTCCTTCAGCTGCCTCGGCAGGGTCGGTTGCTCCAATCAACTTTCTGAAATCAGCAACTGCATTCTCTTTTTCGAGCGCAATAGGAACACACGGACCTGATGTCATATACTCCAACAAATCGTTGAAAAATCCTCTTTCTTTATGAATTTCATAAAACCCGCCTGCCGATTCTCTTGTCAATTTAACCATTTTAATCCCCTTAATTTTAAAACCGGCATCTGTAATTTTCGTTATTATCTGCCCGATTAAATTTTTCTGTACCGCATCCGGTTTTAGAATCGCTAATGTTTTATTACTCAATTTATACTCCAAATAATTAATAGGTTATTTATTCTTTTTTTCTTTGAACTCTTTTAATGCTCTTTCCATTGTCGACCCGATTTCAGCCGGGCTTTCAGCAACATAAATACCTGCATTTTTCATTGCTTTCATTTTTTCTGCGGCAGTCCCTTTTCCGCCGGAAATGATTGCGCCGGCATGTCCCATTCTTCTTCCGGGAGGTGCGGTTCTACCGGCTATAAATCCAACCACAGGTTTTGTCCCGAATTTTTTAATATACTGTGCCGCTTCTTCTTCTGCTGTACCGCCAATTTCACCGATCATTACGATACCTTCGGTACCATCATCTTCGTTAAAAAGTTTAATTATGTCTAAAAACTTTGAGCCGATAACCGGGTCGCCG
>DAIRET010000025.1:0-23219 GCA_036795455.1 Ignavibacteriaceae bacterium | reverse complement strand
GCTTGCTGTAATGTATAAAACTGTTTCTCCGGGTCCGCTGCCAACCGTATCAACAGCAACAAACGGTTCTCCATCGTTTTGTTTATCCGCATTTAAAGGTTGTACAAGCATAAACTTGAAAGATTGAGTAGCCGGATATTTTTTTGTTGCCCAAATATTTCCAATTACTTTTCCTAAAAACACTACTGCTCAATCTCCGGTAAAAAATTTCAAAAAATAAGACTGCAAATTTAACGTATTAACCAGGAACTTTCAATTAAAAAAAGCGTACCCGGTTTATTTATTTTCAGCCTCCAGAAGCTCCTTGATAGAAACATCAAGTTTATCCACAATCGCCATAACTACGGCATCAACCGGCTTATTTTTTGTTATATTTGTCTGCCTTGCCGAGCTGCCGGTTGCGACAAGTACAACTTCACCTTCACCGGCGCCGACGCTGTCAACAGCTACAACAAAATTGCTTTTTTCCTTTAGTTCAAGGTCTAATTGTCTTACAATTAATAGTTTTGACCCGGTTAAATTTTCATCTTTTTTTGTCGACCAAACTGTTCCGATCACTTTACCTAAAAACAAATTCCATCTCCTTTAATAATTGCACACTGCTTAAATATCTAATTTCAATAAATTAGAGAAAACTATCCCCATTCAACTTGTTCTCCACACCGAAGAACTCCGCTACTGTTTTAGCAACATCCGAAAATGTTTTCCTTGTTCCAAGATTTTTTCCTGTAATCCCTTTCCTGTAAAAAAGTAAGGGAACATATTCCCTGCTATGGTCTGTACTTGGAGTTGTCGGGTCGTTACCGTGATCAGCAGTAATTACCATGCAGTCCGTTTCATCCATACTATCAATTATTTCAGGTAATTGAACGTCGAATTCTTTTAAAGCAACAGCAAATCCTTCGGTATCGTTCCTGTGCCCGAAATAGACATCGAAATCAACAAGATTGGCAAATATTAAGCTGTTCTCAGATTTTGACGAGAATTCTATAATTTTGTTGCAGCCTTCCTTATTCGACTTTGTCGGAGCAGGTATTTTTATCCCTTTATGATTGAAAAGATCATTAATCTTCCCGACCGCGATTGTATCAATTTCATGCATTTTGAGAACATCCAGTATTGTATCATCTGGCGGGTCAAGTGAATAATCTTTTCTGTATACTGTCCTTGTGAAATTTCCCGGTGTCCCGACAAACGGTCTTGCAATTACTCTTCCTACAACGTATGGACTAACAAGAACCTTTTCCCTTGTAATCGAGCAGATTTCGTATAATCTTTTTAAAGGAATCACTTCTTCATGGGCGGCAATCTGGAAAACAGAATCCGCCGAAGTATATATTATCGGGAATCCAGTTTTCACGTGTTCTTCGCCAAGTTCTTTGATTATCTCCGTACCCGAAGCCGGTTTGTTCCCAAGATAACCTTTTAATCCTGTAAACCGCAAAAAACTAGACGTAATATCATCTGGGAAACCTTCGGGAAAATATGAAAAATCGAAATCAACGACAACACCACCAAGTTCCCAGTGGCCTGAAGTCGAATCCTTCCCTTTTGATTGTTCTCCCATTTTCCCGTACGAAGCAAGCGGCTGCTTTTGTGGTTTTATCCCTTTAATGTGATCTATATTCCCAAGTCCCATTTTTTCAAGATTCGGAAGAGATAACCCTCCAACAACTTCAGCCATATTTGAAAGTGTGTTGCTTCCCGCATCGCCATAAATTGCAGCATCCGGGAGTTCACCAACACCTACGCCGTCAAGTACTATAATAATAAAATTTTTAATGGCACAACTCTTAATTAATGTTCCGTACTTTATTGCCGCCGCCTTCAATTGCTTTTTGTAATGCAAGAGAAGCATTGTGAAGCAGTTCATCGGGATTGTCCTTACCGTTAGATGCTGCAACACCAATTGATACTGTAAAGGTAGTTTGTTTCGACATTACGGATATTGTTTGGCGTGCGATTCTCACTCTCAATTTTTCCGCCCAGATATAAACATCTTTCGAGTTTGAATTAAAGAAGTAAACTCCGAACAATTTTTCTCCTAATCTACCTACTAAATTTACAGTTCCGACTTCATCGGTAACAATATCAGCAACAGTATTGAGTACAGTATAAAACGGGTTGGTATCAAACAAAGACTCTTGCTCAAGGAAATCATCCAAACGGATAACTGCAATAGCACCGGGAATTTTTAATACTTTCGATTTTACAAGTTCTGCATGAAGTCTTTCTTTAAAGTTTTCGGCATTAAGAACACGGGTTTCAATATCAAGTGAAATCAAACTCTTTAATAATCTTTGATTCGAATAAGAATAAATAGTAAAAGATAAAAAGTTAGTAGCTTTCCTTAAAAAGTCGACATCCGATTTATTGTAATCATTTTTTTTCAAACTTTCGAAACATAAAACCCCGTAATTCTGGCTCTGGTATATCAGCGGAATAGCAAGAAATGACCCATCAAAACTTACATCTTCAACCTTTGAAAATCTTTTATACTCCGCAGCCGAAGTATCATCAATCTTCACCGGGGTACCGGTCAAAATACATTTACCGACAAGCGTTCCGTTCAAATCTACGTCAAGGTTTTCTCCGATAAATTTCAATGAAGTATTATTTATTACTTTTGCAGTCCGGAATCCTTTATTAAAAGGATTATAAAACACAAAAGCGAAGGCGTCCCAGTGAATAAGGTGCTGAATAGATTTTTCAATCGACTCGATAAGGTCTTTTTCCTCTTCGTATTTATCCGCCGGTTGTATAAAATTAAGTAACGATCCGAGCCGTTTTTGCGAAGTGAATTCAATATACTTTTGTTCGAATAGATTTATGAGAATGGTAATCAGTCTAACAAAACGACCGAGCGAAAAGATCGTTTCGATTCCGAATGAATCTTCTTCCTTCGAGTCAATTGCCAAAATTCCTATTAAAGATTTATCATAAAACAAAGGTACACCGACAAAACTTTTAATTCCCTGCACCGCAGTATAATATCTTATAACATCGGCTTCCGCTGCTGCCGGGATATCGGATAATAATTCCGGTTCAGCCTTTTTAACAATGTTGCTTAATATATCGTTTTCGAGGTCGAATTTTCGGACTGTTATTTCCGTAGAGTTGGATACGAATCTTTCGATAGAAAGTTTTTCACTTTTTTTGTTGTACCAGAAAAAGATTGAAGTGTTTGCATGGAAAGCTTCTTTTATTGTAATGAGAACTTTTTCGAGAACAAATGCAAATTGCCCATCGTAACTAACTTCGCCGGGCAGTTCCTCATTAACTATTTCTTCAAATCTCTCTTTCAAATCAGGCGGACGCATTTGTACTCTGTGTCCCCGGTTCACTTTGAATACATTTTCATCCGTAATCAAATCCGGATTTGTCGATTTTGAGATTATCTTAAAAGATTCATCAGGATCATCAAGTGCTGATGGAGGCGGTGTTAAATCAACAGGTTCTTCTTCTTTTTCGTCATACTTTTTTTCAAGTTTAAATGAATCACGCAAAAAGATAAGAAGACCAACGTACACTGCAGTAAGAATTACCGCAATAATACGAATAATAAGATCGTCCGTTAAGAAATGAATGGATATAAGTACCGGGAAGAGTGAAAATATGAAAATTCTTCTTTTTTGTTTGCGATTCATCGCTGTTATCTATTTATTTAAATAATGATGTTAAATATAGTTTCGACAATAAATTTTAGCAAATATGAGGCGGATATTTTTTAAGCCTAATAAAAAATAAACCGGGGCTCCCTTCCGACAAATGCAATTTTACAACTGCAAAATGTAGCTTTTCAATGCTTTCTGAATCTCTTTTCTGCCAATTCCTTTTAACGAAGAATAAACAAATAAATTCTTGCCGAATTCATATCCCGGAAACCGGGTAGAAATTTCCTTTTTTGACCTTGCTATTTCCGATTGATTAAGTTTATCTATCTTACTTAAAATTATAAACGAATTCAACTTCAATTTTATGATTAAATCGAACAACAGCAGATCGTTTTCAGTCGGTTTATGCCGTGAATCAATAAAGTGGAATGCAAGTTTGATATTCTTTGATGCATTAAAATAACTATTTACAAGTTCAGACCATTTTGCCTGCTCACTTTTTGATGCTTTAGCATAGCCGAAACCGGGTAAATCTACAAAATAAAATTTTTCGTCTACGTTGTAATAATTTAATGCTCTTGTTTTTCCCGGTGTCGAGCTTACTTTAGCAAGGTTCTTCCTATTGAAAAAAGAATTTATAAAAGATGATTTACCTACGTTAGACCGACCGCACAGAACAATTTCATGTAAATTCCCATTCGGAATATCGCTCCCCCCAAAAAATGAACTGTAAAACTCTACTTTATCAAACATAAAAAAAAAGAGTAACCGGGCAACGGTTACTCTTAAAATAATCAGATTAAAAAATTACTTTTTTTCTTTGTTGACAGATTCTTCAACAACTTTTGCGTCTTCAACCTTTTCAGCTTCTTTTTCTTTTTTAGCTTTAACTTTAGCTTCTTTCTTATCCTTTTTCTCGGTTGCTTTAAGATTAGCAACTTCGTTGTAGTCAACCAACTCGATAATCGCTAATTCAGCAGCGTCACCAAGCCTTCTACCGAGTCTTACAACTCTTGTATACCCGCCGGGTCTATCGCCTATTGTCCCGATAATCTCGGAAAAAAGTTCTTTAACAACTTCTTTATCTTTAATAAAATTCATAACATGTTTTTGAGCATGAAGGTCGCCTGCTTTTGCTTTTGTAATAAGCGGCTCTACAAAGCCTCTTAATTCTTTAGCTTTTGCCAGGGTTGTTCTAATACGTTTATGTTTTAATAACGAAGTAGCAAGGTTTCTCAAAAGCGCGGCTCTATGGCTATGTGTTCTGTTAAATTTTCTTCCTTTTACTCTATGTCTCATTCTACGCCCTATTCCTTATTAATTATTATCGGATTCTTCTTGAATATATTTATCGACATCCATACCGAATTCAAGCCCGAGGCTTTCAACTATTTCGCTCAATTCAGAAAGTGATTTTCTACCGAAGTTACGGAATTTAAGCATTTCGGCTTCGTCTCTTTTAACAAGTTCTGCAAGGTTTTTTATATTTGCAGCTTTTAAACAGTTATGTGCTCTTACGCTTAATTCAAGTTCATCTACGCTTGTAAGAAGAATTTTCTTAACTCTTTCTTTTTCAGTATCTCTTTGAATTTCTGCTTGTTTTTCTTCCGGTTCAAGATCAAGATTGATATAAAGTTGAATATGATCTTTCAGAATTTTTGCCGACTGAGTTAAAGCATCATCCGGGGTAATCGAACCATCGGTATATACTTCCATTGTCAGTTTTTCATAATCGTTTTTATCACCGATTCGTACGTTTTCAACTTCGTATCTTACATTAACGATAGGAGTATAAATGGCATCCATCGGTATAACCCCGATTGTATATTCGGGAGATTTGTTTTCAATTGCCGGTACATACCCCATTCCTTTACCAACACGAATTTCAATATCGAATTTCGCATTTTTGTTTAAGGTGGCAATATGAAGTTCCGGATTCAATACTTCTACATCGGCGCTGTTCTTCTGAATATCCGCAGCAGTAAAAACTCCTTCACCGTTAAAAGAAATGTCAATCTTATTCGGTTTTTTATTAAGGAGTTTTAGCCTTACTTGCTTCAGGTTCAAAATGATTTCCGCAACGTCTTCAACAACTCCGGGGATAGTAGTAAACTCGTGCAAAACATTACTGAATTTAACTGCGACAATAGCAGCACCCGGCAGCGATGATAGAAGAACTCTTCTCAGCGAGTTACCGAGAGTAGTTCCGAAACCTCTTTCAAGCGGCTGCAATGTAAATTTACCGTAACTATTCGAATAAGTAGTTTCGTCAATTACAACGCTTTCCGGCATTTTAAGATATGATACACTCATTTGTATTCCTCAAAAATTTCTTAATAACTATTACTTGGAATAAAGTTCAACAACCAACTGTTCGTTTGCTGTTAAAGGAACTTCCGATCTTTCGGGAACCTGAACAAACGTACCGCTGATAGAAGCTTTATCAACTACCAACCAGGAGAAAACATTGTCTTTTGTTCTTTTAAGAGAATTATGAACCAGATCAAGTTTTTTACTTTTATCTTTCAGTTTTATTACGTCTCCCGGTTTTAACAAATATGACGGAATATCAACCAGTCTATTATTAACTATAATGTGTCTATGTTTTATTAACTGCCTTGCAGATTTTCTTGAAGGAGCAAATCCCAGTCTATATACGACATTGTCAAGGCGGCTTTCAAGGATTTTTACAAGGTTGTCACCCGTAATCCCTTTCCTTCTGTTTGCCTCTGTAAAATAGTTACGGAATTGTGATTCAAGCAGTCCGTACTGCCTTTTAATTTTCTGTTTCTCTCTAAGCTGAATTCCGTATTCCGAAATTTTTGCTCTGCGAGAAAGCCCGTGCTGTCCCGGAGGGTAATTTTTCTTTTCAACGGGACACTTTTCAGTAAAGCATTTTTGTCCCTTAAGAAATAATTTCTGTCTTTCTCTTCTGCATAGTTTACATACAGAACCAATATATCTTGCCATTAATTATACTCCAAAAATTTTAAACTCTTCTCTTCTTAGGTGGTCTGCATCCGTTGTGGGGGATGGGTGTAACATCCTTGATGGATACAATTTCAAGTCCGGCTGTATTCAATGCTCTAATAGCAGATTCACGACCGGAACCCGGACCTTTAATTTTTACTTCGACTCTTCTTAGTCCTAAGTCGTAAGCTTCTTTAGCAGCCATTTCTGCAGTTACCTGGGCTGCAAACGGGGTATTCTTCCTGGAACCCTTAAAACCGTTTCTACCTGCAGAAGACCAGGATATTGTGTTACCGTAAATATCTGTTAAAGTAACCAATACGTTATTAAAGGTAGCTTTAATGGTAGCAAGACCGTTAGAATCAACAACACTTTTTTTCTTTGTTTTCTTAATAGATTTAGCCAAAGATTATAACCTCCAATTAATCAATCTTATTTCTTAGCAGGTGTTTTCTTTTTACCTGCAACTGTTTTTCTTTTACCTTTTCTTGTTCGGGAGTTCGTTCTGGTTCTTTGACCCCTTGCGGGTAAACCTTTACGATGCCTTAAACCTTTATAAGTTCCGATGTCCATCAATCTTTTAATGTTTTGCTGAACTTCAGAACGTAAAGCTCCTTCGACTTTGTACTCTGCCTGAATTGCCGACCGAATCTCGGCTATTTCTGTTTCAGTTAAGTTAGTTACCTTTTTTTCAGGGTCAACTTTCGCTTTTTCGAGTAATTCTTTTGCAATCTGCGGACCGATTCCAAAGATATACTGCAAACCGTAATACACTTTTTTGTTTTTCGGTAAATCTACACCAGCTATACGGGCCAATTATATATCTCCTAAATTAATGTTTAACCTTGACGTTGTTTGTGTTTTGGATTTTTGCAAATAACTCGTACAACGCCTTTTCTTTTAATCACTTTACAGTTATCACAAATTTTCTTTACTGATGATCTTACTTTCATTTGTTACTCCGTTATTTATACCTATAGGTAATTCTACCTTTAGAAAGATCGTAAGGAGAAAGCTCTACAGAAACTTTATCTCCAACAAGGATTTTTATAAAGTGCATACGCATCTTACCGGAAATGTGGGCAAGAATTTCGTGCCCGTTATCAAGCCTTACACGAAAATGTGCATTCGGTAAGGTTTCGATTATTTCACCGTCAACTTTTATAGGACCTTGTTTTGCCATAGTTATAAAACTGTTAAAATTTCCGGGTTTTTATTATTTATTAAAATTGTATGCTCAAAATGAGCTGATGGTAATCCATCTTTTGTTAAAATTGTCCAGCCGTCGTATCCAACCGTTACATCATATTTTCCAAGATTAACCATTGGTTCAATTGCTATAGTCATTCCGTCTTTCAGTTTTGCGCCTCTTCCTCTATTTCCGAAATTCGGAATTGAGGGGTCTTCGTGTAGCTTTATGCCAACTCCATGCCCGGTTAATTCTCGTACAACTGAAAAACCGTTCGCTTCAACATAACTTTGAACAGCATACGAAATATCCTGAACTCTATTGCCCCTTACAGCCTGTTCAATTCCGAGATAAAGTGATTTTTCAGTAACTTCCATCAGTTTTTTCACTTCTACCGGAATATCACCTACTGCACAAGTAATTGCTGCATCGCCGAAATATCCGTTTTTCTCAACACCAACATCAATCGAAATAATGTCTCCCGTCTCAAGTTTTCTTTTACCGGGAATTCCATGTACAACTTCATTATTTACGGATGTACATAAAGCAGCCGGGAACGGATTTGAATCTCCTTGCGAATATCCCTTGAAAGCAGCTTTTGCATTCATTGATAAGATGTAATCTTCAGCAATTAAGTCTAATTCTTTAGTACTTATACCCGGTTTTACATTTTTTCTTACCAGGTCTAATGTTCTTGCTACAATTGAGCAGCTTTCAGCAATTAGGTCAATCTCTTTTTTAGACTTAATTAAAATCACAAAGAACTATCTTCTGCCTTTTAATTTCCCGCTTTTCATAAAGCCGTCGTAATGTCTCATTAATAAATGAGATTCAATTTGTTGAAGTGTATCAAGCGCTACACCAACAACAATCAACAAGCTGGTTCCACCGAAGAACTGGGCAAATTGACCCGACACACCGAAACCGGATACAAAAGCAGGCATAATAGCTACAATTGCCAGGAAGAATGAACCTGGTAATGTAATTTTTGTTAAAATATTATCAATAAACTCGGATGTTTGTTTTCCCGGTCTAATTCCAGGTATAAATCCGCCTTGCTTTTTCATATTATCGGCAACATCTTTCGGGTTGAATGCAATTGCCGTATAAAAATATGTAAAAAATATGATCATCAACGCATAAATTACAGAATAAACCGGCGAAGTATAATTAAAATACGTTGCAAGGCTCTGTAAAAATTCACTGTTCGGAAAGAAAGATAACACTGTATTAGGAATAAACATAATCGATTGTGCAAATATTATCGGCATAACACCAGCAGTGTTTACTCTTAGCGGAATATATTGTGTTACTCCACCGTATACTTTTCTTCCGACAACTCTTTTGGCATATTGAACAGGAATTCTTCTTGTTCCCTGTGTAACCAATACAACACCTGCAATGATCATAATCATAAATGCAATTATTACAATTTCTACAACAAGACTTCTTGTTCCTGCAGAAATCAATCTGTATTCATCAAGAATTGCAAATGGGAATCTATCAATAATTCCGATAAAAATTATAAGAGAAATTCCGTTTCCAATACCTTTTTCAGTAATCTGTTCTCCCAACCACATCATAAAGACTGTTCCGGCTGTTAGAATTATTACAGTTGAAATCGTCCATCCGAAACCTTGAACTGCTTCGGGAATGATAGCCAATCCCTGCACATCAATATTATTTAAACGGATAGTAACACCCCAGGCTTGCATCGCAGAAATAAGTACTGTACCGTACCTTGTTAACTGCGTTATTTTCTTTCTTCCTTCTTCCCCTTCTTGCTGCAATTTTTGGAAGTAGGGTACAACGGCTCCCATAAGCTGGATTATAATAGATGCGCTTATGTAAGGCATAATACCGAGAGCAAAGATTGCTGCGTTAGAAAAAGCACCACCGACAAACAGGTCGTATAACCCGAAAAGGTTATCAGATGTTTGGTTCTGCATAGCTTGCGAAAGCAAAGCAGCATCAACGCCGGGGACTGTAATATGGGCTCCTACTCTTACAATAAACAAAAGAGCCAGAGTATATAACACTCTTTGACGGAGTTCATGTATTTTGAATATATTCCTGAAGGTTTCCGTTATTGTAGCCATTTAGTCCTAATTATAATATTTTAACAGTACCGCCGCAAGCTTCGATTTTTTGCTTTGCAGCTTCACTTATTGCGTTAGTTTCAATGTTAATTTTAGCTTTTAGCTCACCGTTCGCCAAAACTTTGTATGGTTTCCGAACTGAATCGATAAGTCCAAACTTATGAAGTAATTCACTGTTAATCACTTCTTCGGTAATTTTCTTTTCATCAATTAATTTTTGTAAATCAGAAACTTTTACTATCTGGTAGTAAACTTTGAAAATATTAACAAATCCAAATTTCGGGATTCTTCTTTGAAGCGGCATTTGTCCCCCTTCGAACCATGCTCTATGATTAGCTCCCGATCTTGATAATTGTCCGTTCATACCTTTTGTAGCAGTGCCGCCATGCCCGGAACCTTCGCCGCGTCCGATTCTTTTTCTTTTCTTTCTTGATCCGGCAGCGTACTTTAAGTTACTAAGAATATCCATACTAAAACCTTATCCTATTCCTTAATTTCTTCTACTTTTAATAGATGTGAAACTTTATTAATCATTCCTCTTATCTGGGGTGTATCGTTGTGAACAACGGTGTAGTTTGGTCTTCCCAAACCTAAAGCTTCAATTGTTAATTTCTGTTTTTTCGGTCTATCAATAACGCTTCTAATTTGCGTTAACTTAATTTTATTCGACATATTATAAGTTCCTCACCTAAGCGTTAAACAATTCATTAATGGTCATGTTCCTCTTATTAGCCATTGCCTTAGCATCAATAAGCGTAAGAAGAGCTTTAAGTGTAGCTTTTACCTGGTTATGCGGATTACTTGAACCGAGGGATTTGGTCAACACATCCTGTACGCCTGCAGCTTCAAGAACCGCACGCACACCACCGCCGGCAATTAACCCGGTTCCGGGTGAAGCAGGTTTAAGCAATACTCTTCCTGCACCGAATTTCCCGACTATTTCATGAGGAATAGTATTCTTATGCAACTGTACTCTTACCAAACTCTTTTTAGCATCATCAACACCTTTGGAAATTGCATTAGTTACTTCGTTAGCTTTTCCAAGCCCGATACCAATAACGCCTGCGCCATTACCAACAACAACTATAGCGTTAAAACCAAAGCGTCTTCCACCTTTAACAACTTTAGCAACTCTATTGATGCTAACTACTTTTTCTTTTAATCCTTCGATTTCTGTAGATTTGATTATATCCAATGTTTACTCCATAAAGCTACATTATTTTTTTATAAAAATTTGCTGCCGGAAGAGGACTCGAACCTCTACATACGGCTCCAAAGGCCGCTGTCCTACCATTAGACGATCCGGCAAACATTAAAACTTCAATCCGCCTTCCCTGGCGCCTTCTGCGATTGCTTTTACACGACCATGATAACGGAATCCGTTACGGTCAAAAACAACTTCTTCAATTTTTGATTCCAATGCTTTTTTTGCAAGATAGGAACCGACAATTTTACTTTTCGCGATTTTACCTTTAGCATTTTTTATTTCTTCAACTATTTCCGGTGTAAGAGACGATACAGAAAGCAATGTTTTCCCGTTTAAATCATCAATTAACTGTGTATAAACATTTACCAGACTTCTATAAATACTTAATCTTGGTCTTTCCGGGGTTCCGTGAATTTTCTTTCTAATTTTTGTTTTGGCTCTTAACCTTGAATTTGATTTTTTCGTAATCATTTTTAAAACCTCTTAAATTTACTTACCTGCTGTTTTACCGGCTTTACGTCTGATAGTTTCGGTAGAGTATTTAATGCCTTTTCCTTTATAAGGTTCGGGTTTTCTGATAGACCTAATTTTTGCCGCTACCTGCCCGACAAGTTGTTTATCAATCCCCGAAACTACTACTTGAGTAGGTGTATTAGCACTGATTGTAATTCCATCAGGCGGAATAAAATAGATCGGATGTGAATAACCGATATTAATCAGCATCGCTTTATCTTTCATTTCTACTCTGTACCCGACTCCAACTATATCCAGCGTTTTTGAATAGCCATCGGAAACACCGGTAACCATATTCTGAATTAATGCTCTTGTTAATCCGTGCAATGCTCTATTTTCTTTGTAGTCATCACTGCGGGTAACAACAACTTGATTCTCAACTAATTCTACTTTTATTTTCGGGTTATAACTTTGTTCAAGTTCACCTTTCGGACCTTTTACTTTAATAGAATTACCATCCAAAGTAACAGATACTTTAGCAGGAATTACTACCGGTTTTTTACCTATTCGTGACAATTTTCAATCTCCATTAACTAAATTACCAAATATAACAAATGACTTCGCCGCCAACGGATTCTTTTTTAGCTTGTTTATCCGTTAGTAATCCTTTTGAAGTGGAAATTACCGCAATACCGTACCCGTTTAACACACGGGGCATTTTATCTTTAGGAGCATAAACTCTTAAGCCGGGGGTACTAATTCTTCTTAGTCCGCTTATTGCAGGATTCCCGTTTGTATACCTAAGTAATAATCTTAAAATATTTTGCTTGTTATCTTCTTCAACCTGGAAATCAACAATAAATTTGTGATCTTTCAAAATTTGTGCAATCCCTATTTTCATTTTTGAAGCAGGGATGTCAACTTTTCTTTTATTCGCTTTTATAGCGTTTCTAACTCTTGTTAGAAAATCTGCAATTGGGTCTGTAACAGCCATAATAAACTCCTTCTACCAGCTTGCCTTTTTAACACCGGGGATTTCACCTTTTAAGGCTTTCTCTCTAAGCACTAAACGTGAGATGCCGAACTTTCTATGAAAACCTCTTGCACGCCCTGTAACCTGGCAGCGGTTATGAAGTCTTATCGGCGATGCATCCTTCGGTAATTTTTGAAGTGCTTCGTAATCGCCTTTTTCTTTCAGTTCTTCTCTCAACTTTTTGTACTTATCGTAAAGTCTTTTTCGCTTTTCTTCACGAGCGAATAAACATTTTCTTGCCATTCAATCCTCTTATGATGTTTTGATTTCTTTTTTCCTAAACGGAAACCCGAATGCACTCAATAACTCGTGTGCTTCATTGTCTGTTCCAGCAGTTGTTACAAAAGTAATATCCATTCCTAATACTTTAACAACTTTGTCCACATTTATTTCCGGGAAAATGATTTGTTCTTTAATTCCGATTGTATAATTACCGCGTCCGTCGAACGATTTATCGGACAAACCTCTAAAATCTCTTACACGCGGAAGTGCTATATTGATAAGTCTATCGATAAACTCATACATTCTATCTTTACGCAAAGTAACCATTGCACCGATATTCATACCTTCTCTAAGTTTGAAATTAGAGATAGCTTTTTTAGATTTCCTGATGCTTGGTTTTTGTCCTGTAATCGCTTCTATAGTTTTTACTGCTTCTTCCATCACTTTTGGATCTGCAACTGCATCGCCAACTCCCATATTAACAACTACTTTTTCGATTTTCGGAACTTGCATAATTGTTTTGTAGTTCATCTTTTTAATTAAAGATGCAACTATCTCTTTTTTATAAACTTCGTACAGCCTGTTAGGGATTTTTACAGCCGGTTCCTGGGCAGTAGTTTCTTTACCTTTTTGCTTTGGAGCCGCTTTTTCCTTTTTTACAGGTGCAGTTTCTTTCTTTTGTTTTTTTTCAGCCATTTTTATTAAAACCTTAAAGTATTAATTAATTCTTACAGCATCTCGCCGGATTTATTACTAACACGTGCAATTTTCTTTTTGCCTGTTTTTTCGTCGATAATTATTTTAGACCCGATTCTTGACGGTTCATTACTCTTTGGATCAAGAATCATAACATTCGATACGTGAATCGGAGCTTCTTTCTCGATTATTCCGCCTTGCGGATTCTTTTGAGTCGGTTTTGTATGACGTTTCCTAAGATTCACGCCTTCAATAATCACTTTAGAAACTTTCGGGAAAACTTTTAACACTTTACCGGTTTTTCCTTTATCGTTTCCGGCAACAACCATTACATTATCATTTTTTAAAATTCTCATACGCCTAAATCCTTATAAAACTTCAGGTGCCAGTGATACAATTTTCATAAACTGCTTATCTCTTAGTTCCCTGGCAACCGGACCAAAAATACGTGTTCCCCTCGGTTCATTTTGATTATTCAGAAGAACAGCGGCATTTTCGTCAAATCTAATATATGAACCATCTTTTCTTCTAACTTCTTTTTTGGTTCTAACAATAACTGCACGGGACACTTCCCCTTTTTTGATAGTTCCATTCGGAAGAGCGGATTTAACGGAAACTACAATTAAATCGCCAACACTGGCGTATTTTCTACGGCTGCCGCCTAAAACCTTAATACATCTTATCTTTTTCGCCCCGGAATTATCCGCAACAGTAAGATTAGTTTCTTGTTGAATCATTTCCTAAACTCCTAAACTGCTATTTGGCTTTTTCGACTATTTCGATTAATCGCCATCTTTTTAATTTACTTAAAGGTCTTGTTTCCATAACTTTAACCACATCACCCAATCCGCATTCGTTCTTTTCGTCATGAGCGATAAGTTTCGTTGTCTTTTTGGAATATTTTCTATAAATAGGATGCGGAACCCTTCTTTCAATAGACACTGTAATGGTTTTATCCATTTTTGTGCTGATTACAGTTCCAGTTCTTGTTTTTCTTAGTGTTCTATTTTCCATACTAAGCTTAAGCTCCTACCTTTGTTTCATTTTTAGCTGAACCCGCTTCCAATTCTCTTTCACGAATTACCGTTTTCATTTTTGCTAAATCTTTCTTTACGGCATGCAGCTTAGCAGTATTCGTAAGCTGTTTTAATTCGTGAGAGAACCTCAAATCAACCATGTTAGATTCTTCTTCCGCTATTCTTTTGTGAATCTCGTCGGTCGACATTTCTCTAATTTCTTTAATCTTCATTATTTCTACCACTAATAATTAATTAATATCCGGTCTTGAGACAACTTTAGTTTTAATCGGTAATTTGTGTGAACATAACGAAAGAGCTTCTTGAGCAATTTCTTTAGATACTCCGGAAACTTCAAAAAGAATTCTTCCGGGTTTAACAACAGCTACCCAAAATTCAGGTGCGCCTTTACCTTTACCCATTCTTGTTTCAAGCGGTTTTTTCGACACCGGTTTATCCGGGAAAATTCTAATCCAAACTTTACCGTCTCTTTTCATTTTTCTTGAAAGCGCCACACGGCAAGCCTCTATCTGACGGCTTGTAATCCAATGTGGTTCAAGAGCTTTCAAGCCGAACTCGCCGAAAGCGACATAATGACCACGGGTTGCTTTCCCTTTCATTCTACCGCGCTGCGATTTTCTATACTTTACTCTTTTGGGCATTAACATTTTAAAAATCTCCCGATATTATTATTCTGATAATCTTTTGCCTAATATTTCGCCGCGGCAAATCCAAACTTTAATCCCTATCGAACCGTAAATTGTTTCGGCTCTGCCTGAAGCATAATCAATGTCGGCTCTTATTGTATGCAAAGGAATTCTTCCTTCTTTGTATTGTTCGGTTCTTGCCATTTCAGCACCGCCAAGTCTGCCGGAACACATAATTTTGATCCCCTCGGCTCCCATTCTCATTGTAGAATTGATAGTTGATTTCATTGCCCTTCTAAAAGAAATTCTTCCTTCAATTTGAGTAGCAACGTTTTCGGCAACTAAGTAAGCATCTAACTCGGGTCTTTTAATCTCCGTAATTTGCACTTTAACTTCTTTGTCGGTTATTTGTTTCAATTCCTGTTCAAGCTGGGTGATTTCTTTACCGCTTTTACCGATAACAACACCGGGTCTGGAGGTATGAATTGTTAAAATAACATTTTTGGATGTTCTGTCGATAGCTATTTTGGAAATACCCGCTTTCTTCAAACGATTCCTAATATAACCGCGAAGTTTTTCATCTTCTTTTAATTTTGATGCATAACTTTTTCTTTCAAACCAATTAGAGTCCCAACCTCTAATAACACCAACTCTTAAGCCAATCGGATTTGTTTTTTGTCCCAAAAATAATCCTCCTAATGATTAATTTTTAGTTTCTACAATAATTGTTAAATGACAGGATCTTTTCCTGACTCTATATGCTCGTCCCATCGGGGCAGGCTGAATTCTTTTTGCAGTTGGACCTTGATTAACGAAGGCTTCTTTAACAAAAATATCTTCTGTTTCAACTTTAACCGATTCGTCTTTGTTCATCAAGTTCGCTACAGCACTGCGAAGCGTTTTTTCTGCATCTCTTGAAGCATGTTTCGGATGAAAATGCAATACTTCCAATGCTTTATTTACTGAAACGCCTCTGATTAAATCTATAAGGAGTCTCATTTTTCGCGGTGAAGAACCGATATACCTGTTTACTGCTTTTGCTTCCATTTTACTATAATACCCTTTTCAAAATTACTTAGATCTTGAAGCTTTTTCAGCTTTCGTTCCCGGATGTCCCCTAAATATTCTTGTAGGGGAAAATTCACCTAACTTATGACCGACCATGTTTTCGGAGATATAAACCGGGATCATCTTGTTACCGTTATGAACAGCAATAGTATGCCCGACAAATTCAGGAGAAATAGTAGAACTTCTTGACCACGTTTTAATGATCTTCTTCTGATTTGTTTCGTTCATCTGCCGAATTTTTTCTTGCAGTTTATAGTGAATAAAAGGACCTTTTTTTACTGATCTTGGCATACTTAAACTCTATTATTTTCTACGTTTAACAATAAATTTATTTGATTCATTTTTACGTCTTCTTGTTTTCAAGCCTTTAGCTTTTTGTCCCCAAGGTGATACCGGGTGTCCGCCGCCTGAAGTTTTTCCTTCACCGCCGCCCATCGGGTGATCAACCGGGTTCATTGCAACGCCTCTTGGATGAGGTCTTTTTCCAAGCCATCTGTTTCTACCGGCTTTCCCCAGACTGATGTTGATATGTTCCGCATTTCCAACTGCTCCGTATGTAGCAATACAATCGGTTCTTACCATGCGAATTTCGCCCGATGGTAATCTTAAAGTTGCCATGTTACCTTCGCGAGCCATCAACTGAATTGAAGCTCCGGCACTTCTTCCGATTTGTCCTCCCTTACCCGGTTTCATTTCAACATTGTGAATAAAACTTCCGAGTGGAATTTCTTTTATCGGTAACGCATTACCGGCTTTTATTTCGGAACCGGTACCTGACATAACAGTATCGCCGACTTTTAGACCTTCGGGAGCGAGAATATATCTCTTTTCTCCGTCCGAGTAGTGTAAAAGTGCGATTCTACACGTTCTGTTCGGATCATATTCGATAGAGAATACTGTTGCAGGAACGCCGAATTTTTCTCTTTTGAAATCGATAATTCGGTACCTTCTTTTATGACCTCCGCCTCTGTGCCTTGAAGTTACTTTTCCAAGATTATTTCTGCCGCCCGATTTTTTCAAAGATACAGTTAAAGATTTTTCAGGAGTAACCTTAGTAATCTCTTCAAAAGTATAGTTTGATCTAAATCTTGTTCCGGGCGTAACAGGTTTCAATTTTTTAATAGCCATTTACTTAAACTCCAACTCGGATTACAATATTATACTTGTTCAAAAATTTCAATTTTGTTCCCTTCTTTCAGGGTAACAAATGCTTTTTTAAACCGTGCCGTTTTACCGGTAAACCTTCCGCTTTTTGTAAACTGGGTTTTTGTTTTACCTTTGTAGTTCACGGTTCTAACAGAATCAACTTTTACGTTGAATTTCTTTTCGATAGCTGTAGCTATCTGGATTTTGTTTGCATTCAAATCAACAATAAATCCATACTTCCTTGAATCTTCACCCATGGAAGTCATTTTTTCGGTATATAAAGGTTTAATAAGTACACTTCTCATACTAAGCCACCATATCTTTCTTTGCAGAATACATATTATTCATGGTTTCGGCAGCGGATTTTTGAATTACTAAAACCTGGTTATTCAATATTTTGTAAGTGGAAGCTTTACTTGCTTCAAGAACACTAACTTTATCAATATTTCTACCGGATTTCCACACGTTCTCAAGTTTACCGTTTGTTAATAGAAGTACTTTCTTACTATCAATCTTGAGAGCGTTGAGCATTGCAGAAAAATCTTTGGTTTTTGGCTGCTCAAAATTGAAATCTTCAACAATTATAAGTTGTTCATCTTTAACTTTGTAAGAAAGTGCAGACTTTTTGGCTAACACTTTAACTTTTTTCGGTAATGCTTGGCGGTAATCGCGTGGTTTAGGACCAAATATAGTTCCGCCGCCAACCCATAAAGGAGACCTTATTGTACCGGCACGTGCTCCGCCTCTTCCTTTTTGTCGCCACGGTTTTTTACCGCCGCCGCGAACTTCGGCTCTTTCTTTCGATTTGTGCGTACCCTGCCTTTGATTTGCAAGATATGCTTTAACCGAGAGATAAATGACATGGTCATTCGGTTCTATTCCGAAAATGTCATCCGAAAGTTCAATTTTTTCGTCGGATAACGTACCATCAATTTTATATACATTTAATAACATTTCAATACCAAACTACTTTTTATGTAATTCAACAACACTATTTATAGGTCCGGGAACGGCACCTTTTATTAATATCAAATTCTTTTCAGGGATAATTTTTACTATCTTCAAATTACGGATAGTAACGCTTTCATTTCCTACTCTTCCAGCCATCCTCTGTCCTTTGAATACTCTGGATGGATAGGAACTTGCACCGATTGATCCAGGGGCACGTAATCTATCACTCTGTCCGTGAGTAGTCATTCCGATACCGCCAAAGCCATGTCTTTTCATTACGCCTTGGAATCCTTTTCCTTTACTGTTACCGCGAACTTTGATAATTTCGCCAACTGTAAAGAATTCGGCACCGATTTTATCGCCGATTTTGAAGTCGGCAACCGATTCAAATCTGAACTCAGTAACTACTTCAGAATATGGCAGGTTATTTTTTTCAACATAACCGGCAACCGGTTTGGAAACATTTTTTTTATTTCTTTCACCAAAACCTATTTGGAGAGCTGAATAACCGTGTTTCTCATTTGTCCTTATACCCATAATTGTACAGGGTCCGGCTTGGATCATTGTAACAGGGACTCTGTTACCTGATTCGTCATAAATATTTGACATGCCGATTTTTCTTCCTAATAACCCAGGCATCTTAACTCCAGAATTCATTATAACTTAATCTCAATATCTACTCCCGCAGGAATGTCTAACTTACTTAAAGAGTCAATCGTTTTAGAATTAGAATTATGAATATCAATAATTCTTTTGTGTGCCCTTGTTTCAAATTGTTCTCTCGACTTTTTATCAACATGAGGCGACCGTAAAACCGTATAAACAGTTCTTTTTGTAGGAAGCGGAATAGGACCGGAAACTACGGCTCCGGTACTTCTTACAGTCTTAATAATTTTCTCAGTCGATTTATCGATTAAAATATGATCGTATGATTTTAACTTAATTCTAATCTTCTGACCAGGCACTTTAAATACTCCTTAATTTATAGAAAATAAAAGGGAGATTTCCTCCCTTTTAAACAATAATACTTTTTACTCAAAAATCTTTGTAACTAAACCAGCACCAACAGTTCTGCCACCTTCACGAATAGCAAATCTGAGTCCTTCTTCCATAGCGATTGGTGCAATAAGTTCAATAGAAAGAACTACGTTATCGCCAGGCATAACCATTTCGGTTCCTTCCGGTAATGTAGCAACACCGGTAACGTCTGTGGTTCTGAAATAAAACTGCGGTCTGTAACCGTTAAAGAACGGGGTATGACGACCACCTTCTTCTTTCGAAAGAACGTAAACTTTTCCTTCGAATTTTTTGTGAGGTGTAATGGAACCTGTTTTTGCGAGAACCATTCCTCTTTCAATTTCTTTTTTATCTACACCGCGTAACAATAATCCGGCATTATCTCCAGCAAGGGCTGAATCTAATTCTTTTCTGAACATTTCAATACCGGTAACAACTGTTTTCTTATGAACGCCGAGACCAATTAACTCAACTTCTTCCTGAATTTTAATTGTTCCTCTTTCTACTCTTCCGGTAGCAACTGTACCACGACCGGTAATAGAAAATACGTCTTCAACTGGCATTAAGAAAGGTTTGTCAGTTTCTCTGTCAGGCAGCGGAACGTAAGTATCTACCGCATCCATAAGTTCCCAGATACAATTATATGACGGATCATCTGTAGGAACTGCATTTACACCAGACTGCATTGCATGTAAAGCGGAACCGCGGATAATTGGTATTTCATCACCCGGGAATTCATATTTTGATAATAATTCCCTGATTTCCATTTCAACTAAATCGATAAGTTCAGGATCGTCCATCATATCAACTTTATTCAAGAAAACAACTATTCTTGGAACACCAACTTGTCTGGCTAAAAGAATATGCTCTCTTGTTTGAGGCATTGGTCCGTCAGTTGCTGCAACAACAAGAATAGCACCGTCCATTTGAGCAGCACCGGTGATCATGTTCTTTACATAATCTGCGTGACCGGGACAGTCAACGTGTGCGTAATGTCTATTAGCAGTTGAATATTCAACGTGTGCTGTAGCGATAGTAATACCTCTCTCCATTTCTTCGGGTGCATTGTCAATACTATCAAATGTTCTAACTGCAGATAATCCCTTCTGAGCAAGTGCCATAGTAATTGCTGCCGTTAGAGTTGTTTTACCGTGATCCACGTGTCCGATTGTACCGATATTCACGTGGGGTTTACTACGATCAAATTTTTCTTTAGCCATTTAAGTCTCCTTTATAATTTGTCTTCTATTAACATATTAAACATTTAATGATTTTTTACCAAATGATTTTTCTGCAATTTCATCTGAAATACTTTTTGGAGTTTCCGAATAATGCGAAAACTGCATAGTATAAATAGCTCTTCCTTGCGTCATTGATCTTAGTACCGTAGCGTAACCGAACATTTCCGCAAGTGGAACCTGTGCTTTAATAACCTGGGCATCTTTACGTGCCGAAAACCCTTCTATTCTTCCTCTTCTTGAGTTAATATCCCCCATTACATCTCCTAAATAATCTTCCGGTGTAATTACTTCAACCGCCATAACCGGTTCCAACAAAACAGGCTTAGCTTTTTTTGCCCCTTCTTTGAATGCAATTGAGCCGGCTACTTTAAATGATAATTCATCAGAATCTACATCGTGATATGAACCGTCAAATAACTTCACTTTAACATCAACAACCGGGAAACCAGCAATAACACCGTTTCTCATTGCTTCCTGTACACCCTGCGAAACCGCCGGTATATACTCCCTTGGAACTGTTCCGCCTACTATTGCATTCTCAAAGATAAAACCTTTGCCCGGTTCGTTTGGTGCAACTTCAATCCAAACGTGTCCATATTTCCCACGTCCACCTGATTGTTTGATAAACTTGCCTTCAACTGATACAGTTTGAGTGATAGATTCCCTATAAGCAACTTGCGGTTTACCAACATTTGCTTCCACCTTGAATTCTCTTTTCATCCTATCAATAAGAATTTCAAGATGAAGTTCTCCCATACCACTCATCAACGTTTGACCAGTTTCATCGTCAATTTTCACTTTAAATGTTGGATCTTCGTCCGACAATTTACCTAATGCGTCGGATAATTTGTCCTGATCAGCTTTAGTTTTCGGTTCGATTGCAATCTGTATAACAGGCTCGGGGAAAATCATTTTTTCCAAAACAACTGGATGATCTTCAGTACAAAGTGTATCGCCGGTTCTTGTATGTTTCAGTCCAACAGCGGCTGCAATATTTCCGGTAGTTACTTCATCCACATCAGCCCTATGGTTAGCGTGCATTTGAAGCAGTCGGCTAATTCTTTCTTTTTTACCGGTTGCAGAATTGAAAATGTATGACCCTGCTTTTAATGTCCCCGAATAAACCCTGAAAAATGTTAATTTACCGACGTAAGGGTCATTCATTAATTTAAATGCAAGAGCAGTAAATTTTTCATCTTCGCTAATTCTTCTTTTAACCACTTCATTCGTACTCTTTGAGTGAGCAACGATTTCAGTATTATCAAGCGGCGAAGGAAGTAAATCCACTACAGCATCAAGAAGTCGCTGAATCCCCTTATTCTTAAATGAAGAACCGCAAAGCACAGGAATAATTTTAGACTCAATTGTCGCTTTTCTTAAAACCCGGGTAATTTCTTCAGGCGAAATTTCTTTCCCTTCAAGATATTTTTCAAGTAATGTATCGTCAATATCCGAAACAGCTTCAAGCATTTCTGTCCGATATTTATTTGCTAAAGGAAGAAGGTCCTGCGGAATATCAATTTCATCATATGTACTTCCGAGTGTTTCTTCGTGATACATTCTTGCTTTAAATGGGATTAAATCAACAATACCCGAAAACAAGTCGCCCTCTCCAACAGGAAGGGTAACAGGAACCGCATTGGCACCTAAACGGTCTTTAATCATCTGGACAGCGTTGTAAAAATCTGCGCCTACTCTATCCATTTTATTAACGAAAGCTATTCTCGGGACCTGATATTTATCCGCCTGTCTCCAAACGGTCTCAGACTGTGGTTCAACGCCTCCGACAGCGCAAAACAGGGCAACTGCTCCATCCAAAATTCTCAAAGAACGTTCAACTTCAACAGTAAAATCTACATGTCCTGGAGTATCAATAATGTTTATTTGATGTTCATTCCAAAAACAAGTAGTAGCAGCACTTGTAATTGTTATTCCCCGTTCTTTTTCCTGTTCCATCCAATCCATAGTAGCAGCACCGTCATGTACTTCGCCTATTCTATACAGTTTACCGGTATAAAACAGAATTCTTTCTGTAGTTGTAGTTTTACCGGCATCGATATGAGCCATTATACCGATGTTGCGTAATTTTTCTATGGGAAATTTTTTACTCATTAATTTTTTTGATAATTCCTAATTTTGCTACCACTTAAAATGAGCGAAAGCTTTGTTGGCTTCAGCCATTTTATGTGTATCTTCTTTCTTCTTAACCGATGAGCCTTCATTATTTGAAGCAGCTATCAGTTCACCGGCTAATTTTGCAGCCATCGATTTTTCACCGCGGTTTCTTGAATAAATTCTAATCCATCTAATAGCCAGGGCAATTCTTCTTTCAGGTCTGACTTCCATCGGGACCTGATATGTAGCCCCGCCAACTCTCCGGCTTCGAACTTCGATCAACGGTTGAGTATTGGACATAGCTTTTTTAAATATTTCAAGTCCCGGTTTACCGGTTTTTTCTTCGATAATATCAAAAGCGTGGTATACCATGCTTCTGGCGGTTGCTTTTTTCCCTTCATACATGATGCAATTAATAAACTTTGCAACAATTAATTCGTTGTATTTGGGGTCCGGTTTAATGTACCTTTTTTCTGCTCTTTTCTTTCTCATAATTCTTATTTCGCCTTTGGTTTTTTCGCACCGTATTTGGATC
>DAIRET010000198.1:0-4926 GCA_036795455.1 Ignavibacteriaceae bacterium | reverse complement strand
GAGATAAGATAGAAAGTGATTTTTAACAAATTTCTTCATTGTTGTTGAATTATTAAACACATAGACCGTTGATTTTTTATTGCATTGAATCAACATAAAGTTTAAATTGTCCTCAAGATTATTCGATTTTCAGAAAACCGGAAAGGATACAGATATGAAGAGATTACTCGCTCTATTTACATTCGCAATAGTTTTTTCACTATTATTAGGAAATCTTTCTGTTGCAAATGCACAAAAAGCACCGAAAGATTCAAAAGTAAAAATGTGTAATACATGCCACAAGGAAGGGAAAACAAAACCTGAAGAATTTAAAGCATGGCTCTATACAACACATTCAAAGACAGGCGAAGCATTAAAAACAGATGCTGCAAAAGAGATTGCTGCAAAGAATAATATTGAAGAGCTATCCGAAGATGCAGCATGTTTTGAGTGTCATACAAATAAATTTGATGAGGAACTCACGTTTAAAGTAACTGAGATTAACTGTGAAAGCTGCCACGATACGAAGAGTAAAGTTCACGAAATAAAAGATAAACTCCCGCATCCCCAAACGGTTACAAAAAAATAATAGGTCGAAATCAATAACTTTTTTGCCATCCCGATTTAATAATCGGGGTGGCTTTTTTATTTGAAGTACGGCATTTGAAAATCAATATTTGTATTGAATAATTCTACTTGTTTCCATATACTGCAATTGTATAAAAGAGAATTTTAATTACAAGGCAATAATTGATTAAATCCAGTTATACTATAATTCTGTTCTGCCTGCTGAACGAATTGCTTTTTTCACAGTTTTATTTTTTCGGCAGGAACAAAGTACAGTACAATGATTTCGATTGGAAGATACTGAGGACAAAGCATTTCGATATTTACTACTACGACAACCTTGATGAAATAGCCGAAATAGGCGCTACATACGCTGAAGAAGCGTACGAAAAACTAAAAGTAGATTTTAATAATGTCGTTACAAGAAGAATTCCTTTAATATTTTACAATACTCACATCCATTTTCAGCAGACTAATACAACCCCCGGATTTATACCGGAAGGGGTTGGCGGTTTCTTTGAATTCTTAAAAGGGCGGGTTGTAATTCCTTTCAGCGGTTCGCTTGCACAGTTCAAACATGTTATAACTCACGAGCTTGTACATGTTTTTACAATTAACAAACTCTTTCGTGTTTATGCCGACCATAGGATTCCGGCTGAAACAATGCCGCCGTTATGGTTCATAGAAGGTGTTGCAGAGTTCTACTCAACCGAATGGGACACTCAAGCAGAAATGATGATGCGGGATGCACTGATTAATAATTACTTTTCTGGATTGGATGATCTGTTTAATTTATACGGAACTTTTTTAATGTATAAAGCCGGGCAGTCTTTCCTTGAGTTTGTTGCCGAAAGATACGGGAGACACAGAATCTCCGATATACTTAAAAATGTCTGGATGTTTTCAAGGTTCGACAAAGTACTTGAATATACACTTGATAAAAAACTTGAGGAGATAGATAAAGAATGGTCTGTTTATCTGAAAAGAAAATATTTCCCATTGATTGAAAATAACTCGATCTTATCCGAAAATACAATCCCTTTAACTGAAGAGGGATTCAGTTACTCGCCGGTTTGGTTTACGCATAATGAAACTGAATACATCTACTTTATAGGAAATTTAGACGGCTACTCTTCTTTATACCGTATTAAAGTAGTTGAATGGGATAAAAAGTATGAAAAACCTGAACTTGTTATAAGAGGAGAAAAAAGTGAAAAGTACGAAGCATTTCACCTGCTGCAAAAATCACTAACTATTTCAAAAGATGGAATTATAGCTTTTGTTGTAAAATCAGGTCCTTCCGATGTAATCAACTTTTTTTCAATTGAAAGAAATGAAATCATTTCGACATTTCAAAGTGATGAAATAGTCAGTATTTCAGCCCCGGGTTTTTCCTATAGCGGTGATAAAATAGTTTTCCAGGCAACCGATTTGAAAGGATTCAACGACCTTTATTTACTTGATATTTTTACATTAAAACAGAGACGCTTAACGAACGATTACTATGACGATAAAGAACCTGTTTTTAGTTTCAAAGATGAATCAATATTCTTTGCTTCCGATAGAACATCGGGAGAAAATGAACGCGTGGAAAATCTTTTTTCTCTTGATCTTGAAACCGGGTTGATAAAATATGTAACAAATCTGAGTAGTAATTCTTATTCTCCTTTTTTATCAAAAGACGGAAGAAAACTATTTTTTATTTCAGAATCGGATGGAGTGCAGAATATATGGGAAATTGAAACATCGAACAGTATCGGCGAAAACTGTGTTAAACAAAAAACCTCATTTTTAACCGGTACATTTTCTCCTTCATTTGTAGATGATAAAAGAATTGTTTACGCTGGATATGAAAAAGGCGGGTTCAGGTTGTTTACAACTGTTTTAAGCGATTCGGTGATTAGAGAGAATGCGATTCCATTTAATTTCTTTTATGCTGACGGAAGATGGACTGAACAAAAATATTCAGCTAAAGCTGAAAGTAAAAAAGTTGAGTATGAAAAAGAGTATAATCTTGATTATGCACAAAGCCAGGTTACAACAGACCCCGTTTATGGAACAAGAGGGGGCGCCTTTTTTGCTTTAAGCGATATACTCGGTGATGACAACTATTTTTTTGTAATCTACAATACAGCAGAAGTTCAAAGTGATTTACTGAAAAGTTTTAATGTGGCTTTGACGAGAGTATATCTTGGTGAAAGAACAAATTACGGGTTCGGTGTTTTTCATTTTATGGGAAGGCGATACGACATAAGAGATTCGGATGAATATTTTTACGAAAGAAGTTTCGGTGGAGTGTTTATGCTGAGTTTCCCGCTATCGAAATTCGACAGGATAGAAACATCTTTAACTATTGCTAACTCGGACAAACAGGTGATAGAAGGAGTAATAGAAAGAAAGGCGCTTCTCTGGAACAACAGTATTTCGTATGTGTTCGACAATTCTTTATGGTCGCCAAGCGGACCAATTGACGGAACGAGGATGAAGTTTCAGCTTGCCTACACAAGCGATGTTAAATACAGCAACGTTAATTACTTCTCTGTTATTGCAGACTACCGTGAATATATAAGGTTATCATTTAGAAGTGCTTTGGCGTTCCGTGCTTCGCTTTACTATAATGAAGGGAAAGAAGCAAGAAGATATTTTATGGGAGGGAGCTGGGATTTACGGGGCTGGCCCCGCTGGTCTATTCGCGGAGAGAAAATGTGGATATCCTCGCTTGAATACAGGTTTCCTTTGATAGATGCAGTTTCGATAAAATTTCCATTCATTGGTTTATCTTTTCTCGGTATCCGCGGGGCTGTTTTTTTCGATACCGGGGGAGCGTGGGATAAAGGTTATAATGAAACTCTCGGTAGCGTTGGTGCAGGTTTCCGCTTTAATCTTTTTAATATACTTGTCCTTAGGTATGATATAGGGAAAAAAATCGAGAAAAATTTTACTGAATTTCAAAACGGACTTTTTTACCAATTTTTCTTCGGGTGGGATTTTTGAAGAAGTTATTTCCTTACATATTGCTGTTATTCTTTATTGGCGGATGTTCATCTTCATTAATTAAACTTGATATTGAACCGGGTTATACAGGGCTTGAGATGTTCGGGCAGAAAAGCGAAAGAAGTTTTTATTACGATATAGAAAAGATTGACACATTGAAATTAAAATGGTCATCCTCTACAAAAGGAAGTTTCACAAACAATACGGTTGTTACCGCAGAAAAATTTGTTTTTATAAATGACCTTGCCGGGAGAATCACCGTTTTTGATATTGAAACAGGGAAACGAAAAGGAATGCTCAATTACAAAGGAAGTGTTTATACTACACCGGTTATTAATAAATATACAACTTATTTTGCAGTAGCAGAATTAAATAATCCTTCCTCTCTTTTAGTTGGATATGACATCTTCAACGGCGTGGAACTATTTAAAGTTGAAATCGAAGGGAAAATAGTAAACGAATTACTATTTCTTGACGATGGAATAATTGCGATTACTGGAAACGGAGATGTTTTTAAGTATGGCTTTAAGGGAGAAAAGATATTTCAAATCCGCTTGAGGAAAGGGATAAACTCACATCCTACTCTTTATAAAGAGCAAGTTGTATTTGGTACAAAAGAGGGGGAGATATTAATTCTGGATAAGAACAACGGGCAAGTCAAAAGAAAAGTGAAAATCTCGGATCAATCTTTAAACAACGGGAGTATTAAAAACAATATCTTTTATATCGGCTCGGATGACGGGAATCTTTATTCATACAATTTTGAGACAGGGAAAGAAAAGATACTATTCAAAACCGGTTCGAAAATTATTGCAGCGCCTTCATTCGATGATGAAAATATTTACTTCGGAAGTATGGCAGGCTGGTTTTATTCCTTCTCCTTAAAAAAGGAAAAGATGAACTGGAGTATAAATCTAAACG
This sequence comes from Ignavibacteriaceae bacterium, assembly GCA_036795455.1. Lineage (GTDB taxonomy): Bacteria > Bacteroidota > Ignavibacteria > Ignavibacteriales > Ignavibacteriaceae > DAIRET01. Next base: position 465 of record DAIRET010000198.1, on the reverse strand, counting down.
GATTAATAAATGCTTCTGCTATGGTTACAAAAGATGAGGTAGTAATACCCGACCTCAACAAAAATATTTATATCGTAAATAAACGAACCGGTGGAATAAATTCTGTTTATAAATACGAAGGGCGGGTAAAGCTTACTCCGGTAGTAAAGGATAATTTGTTGTTCATCGGATACGATAATGGCGTACTGGAGTGTTATGAGATTCAGTGAGTTTATACTAATATTCATTGTTTTGAATTCGGTTTCTATTTGCCAGGATTCGCTTTTTTATTTAACCGTAAGAACCAACGCTCCTAATTCTTATATATTTATTAACGAGAATTTGACATCTTTCGGTGAAATTGATACGTTGTTACTGGTTGGAGAGTACCGGTTAAAAATAGTACAGGATATCCAAACATGGGATTCTGATGTAATAACCGATGAAATACTTTGTTTTGAAACAGCTGATAGCATACATAAAGAG
>DAIRET010000197.1:0-4933 GCA_036795455.1 Ignavibacteriaceae bacterium | reverse complement strand
CCGGAGGGTTTTGCTCTTTATCGCCCATAATGATTAATGTCCCTATTAACTTTTCCCTGTTAATTAATGCAACACCCACAAACCAGTCTATACCAAAAAGTTTCTCAATTGTTTTTCCAATTGAATCCGGGATGCTTCCGAATGTAAGTTCATTAATTGAATCCATCCTTGAATAAGTTTCGGATACAATTCTATTATACTGTTCATCCGATAAATGCGTACGCCTGTTTACTGCTTTGCTCCCCAAATACTTAATAATTCGCGAATTTTCTTCATCTGTTAGGCTGACGTATTTAGCTATAAGGTCTTTGGTCTCTTCTTCATAGATATTTATGAAAATATATTTGATTTGAAAGAGGTTCTTAAAAGTAGAAACGATATAGGGGAAAACTTCTTTGTAATCGAGAAATGCCAATGCGATAGAGAACTTGTTGAGTTGAGTAAGAATTTTGTTTTGCTTTATGAACGATTCAGTCGTTAATTTATTCTTTGAATCATCCTTTTGAAGCAGTCCTCTTAGTTCTTCATTTTCGCTTCTAAGTTCTTCAATTATTTGTACCAGTTCTTTTTTATTCTTTTTAAACATATTGATTACACTTTAATCTTTAATAAACTCTCGGATCGATGGAAAAACTCATGTATAATATACCGATTTACATTTCAATATGAAATCTTGTAAAGCATAATTAACCTGCTATTACATATTTATTATCGAATCAAATTCGTAGTATTATAGCCCTTAGCACCTTTTTTATTAAAATCTCGCAATCAATTTATCTTTTTGATCAAGAAACAATTGATTCTCTTCGTTAAATACGAAAATAGTTTCTTATTTTGAAAAGGATGATGTTACTTTTGTAGTAATAAAATTCATTTAATATTTTCGGGCACCCAGTTTGAAAAACAGTAACTCAACTCTTAAGATTATTCTCGCTTTCACAGCAGTTTATATAATATGGGGATCAACATACCTTGCAATTAAGTTTGCAATTGATACAATTCCTTCATTTTTAATGGCTTCAATGAGATTTTTAACTGCCGGTTCAATTCTTTTTATATATGCACAGGTCAAACAAAAAACTAAAATAGAATTGATACATTGGAAATCGAGTTTCATAGTCGGTGGATTGCTCCTTCTCGGTGGAAACGGGGGAGTTGTTTGGGCTGAAAAGGTAGTTCCTTCAGGTTTAACAGCAATACTCGTTTCTACAGTACCGATATGGATTGTAATAATTTCTTTCATTATTCGTTCTAATCAAAAACCGTCAATTCCTCAAGTTGCAGGAATTACTCTCGGTTTTATCGGTTTATTCTTTCTTGTTAGTCCCGACTCAATTTTAAGGGGTGAAAGCATAAATATAACCGGAGCAATTGTATTAATAGTAGCGACACTTTCGTGGTCGATAGGTTCGGTTTATATAAATTATGCAGTATTCCCGAACTCGAAGTTATTAACAGTATCGATGCAGATGCTCGCTGGCGGATTCTTATTATTGTTATTAAGCACATTTACAGGTGAAGTGTTCACCTTTAATGCTTATTCTGTAGATATGAGATCTTTCCTCTCTCTACTTTACTTAATACTCTTCGGTTCGGTTATTACGTTTACTGCTTACATCTGGCTATTAAAAACAGTTGGTCCGGCAAAAACATCAACTTATGCATATGTTAATCCTGTTGTCGCAGTTTTTCTCGGATATTTCCTCGCAAATGAGCCTTTGGATTTGAAAATAATACTTTCTTCGGTCGTTATCATTTCGGCAGTTGTGTTGATTACAATAAATACCGGGAAGAAAAAAGCAGTTAATAATTAAAATAACTGTAAACAATGCTTTTAATTTTCGATAAATTATTATAGATTCGCCAAAGATTTCTTGTTCATTTTCAGTTTAGACTAAAAGAGGTGCAGTATGAAAACATTCATTCTTTTCACAAAACTTTCTCCTGAAGTATCGAAACAAATAAAATATAGGGATACAATCGGTAGAGCATGGCTGGAACAGGTGAAAGAAAAATGCCCGGAAGTAAAATTTGTTTCCCATTATGCTCTTTTAGGTGCTTATGATTTTATGGATATTTATGAAGCACCGGACGAAGAGATGGCTGCAAAAGTATCAATGATTAGTCTCTCAAACGGAGCATTATCTGCAGAAAGCCATATAGCTATTCCTTACAAAAGATTCCTTGAACTTACGCAGGAAATCTGATACTATTTTTCACGGTATTTATTCTGTTTTCTGCAAAATGAAATAATAAAACTGCTTGATTTTCTTTACTAATAGCTATAAGTTTGCATTTCATTTTTTAGAAAATAATGGCAGAGCAGGAAAAAGTAAAAATAATTACTACAAACCGGAAAGCACGGCATGAATACTCTATTCTTCAAACGTACGAAGCCGGAATTGTTCTTCAAGGTACCGAAGTAAAATCGTTACGGGAAGGAAAAATCAATCTTGTAGATAGTTATGCCGTTATTAAAAACGGTGAAGTGTGGCTTTTAAGTGCTCATATTAACGAGTATTCACAGGGAAATATAAATAACCACGAGCCTACTCGCGACAGGAAATTACTGTTAAACAAAAGCGAAATCAGGAAACTGAACTCCAAAGTTCAGGAAAAAGGTTTGACGCTTATCCCGTTAAGCGTTTACTTCAAGAACGGTAAAGTAAAAGTAGAATTAGCAGTCTGCAAAGGAAAGAAAGTTTACGACAAAAGAGAATCTATAGCAAAAAAAGATTTTCAAAGAGAACAAGAAAGAAAGTTCAAACACTATTAAACAGTACAATGATAAAATACAGTTTTATTTTTTATTTTGATTATTAAGTAGGAGTAGTTTAGGCAATTGAAGAGTATTTTTCCTCCATTAAACGAACAGATGGACCTCATACGCAGAGGTGCCTCCGAAATCATTCCAGAAGAAGAATTAGTTCAAAAAATCGAAAATTCCATTAAAGAATCTAAACCGTTAAAAATTAAGTTGGGCTGCGACCCCAGCCGTCCCGACCTCCATATCGGTCATGCAGTAGTTTTACGAAAACTTGCACAATTCCAACAGCTCGGTCATCAAGCTATTTTAATCATCGGTGATTTTACCGGGATGATCGGCGACCCATCAGGCAGAAATGCTACAAGACCCGCATTAACACTGGATGAAACAAGAGCTAACGGTCAATCATATTTCGAACAAGCGTCAAAAATTCTACACCCGGAAAAAACGAAAATGGTTTATAATTCCGAATGGCTTAGTAAAATGTCATTTGAAGACGTTATAAAACTTGCTTCAAAGTATACCGTTGCCAGAATGATTGAAAGAGATGATTTTACAAAAAGATTTAAATCCGGCGAACCGATAAGTCTGCACGAATTCCTCTATCCCCTCGCCCAGGCGATGGATTCTGTTGCAATTGAAAGCGACGTTGAACTCGGCGGAACAGATCAAAAATTCAACTTGCTTGTAGGAAGGGATATTCAAAGAGAATTCGGTGTAACTCCGCAAGTAATCTTGACTATGCCGCTACTTGTCGGTACGGACGGTGTTGAAAAGATGAGTAAATCTTACGGCAATTATATCGGTATTTCCGATACTCCGGGTGAAATTTTCGGCAAAACTTTATCCATTCCGGACAACCTTATCTATACTTATTTCGAGCTTGGAACGGATATTCCGGGAACTGAATTGGCAGAAATAAAAGAGCAATTAAGCAATTCGGTAATAAACCCGAGAGATATTAAAAGAAAACTTGCCCGCACCCTGGTAACCGTTTATTACAATGAAGAAGCTGCAATGAGCGCTGAATCGGAGTTCGATAAAATTTTTATAAAAAAAGAAATACCGGATGATATTCCCGAAATTGTAATGGAGCCTGGTAATAACAGCATTACTATTATCGACCTGCTTATCGAAACAAAATTAGCCCCTTCCAAAAGTGAAGCCAGGCGTTTGATACAACAAGGCGGTGTTAGTATTGACGGTGAGAAAATTTCGGATTTCAATTTCATAGTAAATCTTAAAAATGAGAACATCATTAAAGTAGGCAAACGTAGATTTTTAAAACTAATTATTAAATAATTCCATCTGAAAAAGGAGATGATAAATTGTATGTACCCACTAAAATATTCTTTACAAAAGGTGTAGGACGCCATAAAGACTATCTTTCTTCATTCGAGCTTGCATTAAGGTCAGCCGGAGTAGAAATTTGTAATCTTGTTACAGTAAGCAGTATTTTCCCGCCGAACTGTAAAAGAATTTCTAAAGAAGAAGGTTTGAAACTGCTTACACCAGGTCAAATTACTTTTTGCGTTATGGCAAGAAATTCAACAAATGAACCGAACCGTTTAATTGCTTCCTCTATCGGTGTTGCACTCCCCGCAGAATCCGGTATGTACGGCTACCTTTCGGAACACCACCCGTTCGGCGAAACCGAAAAAAATGCAGGTGAATACGCTGAAGACCTTGCTGCAACTATGCTTGCAACAACACTTGGAGTTGAGTTTAACCCGGATACGGATTGGAGTGAAAGAGAAAACCAGTATAAAATGTCAGGTAAAATCGTTCGCTCATTTAATGTTACTCAATCTGCTGAAGGTGATAAACATGGTTTGTGGACCACTGTTATAGCTCTCGGTATTTTACTCCCGTAATTGTTTTGCCCGGTTTAAGCCGGGCTTTTTTTCCCTTCCTCTTGATAATTATCTCAAAATTTTCATTATATTTAGCACAACAGATTTTAGATTAAGCTGAAAAGGTTCAACATGAAACGGTTCTTGATTTCCGCGGCTTTTTTTATCGTATCGGTGAATGCTCAAATTATTCATTCACCACTTTCTAATGACTTCCTTATTAGTGAAGAAAATTCTCCCTCAACTTTTATCCAGAAAGATGTAAAACTATTCGCACATCAAAACGGGTTTTTAACTGTCTGGGAAGATTACA
>DAIRET010000196.1:3625-4952 GCA_036795455.1 Ignavibacteriaceae bacterium | reverse complement strand
TATCTCTTTCCCGCTAGCATCCGGTAGAATAATATTCGGGGCTACAGAACCAATAGGAAGTATTTTGTTTTGGTCTAATCGTTTCTGAATAGAACTTTCAGTCAGTTCATCCAAACAAAGATCATCTTTAATAACATAGTTTTCAACTATGTAGTTAAGTACATTATCAAACCCGAAACGTCTGAAACCGTCGATTAAGTATTCAACAACATGTTGATAAACAAGCATGTTCACTTTTGCATGTGCTATTATTGAATCAATTGCTGTCATAAACTCTTTTTCTAATAACCCTATAGGTAGTTGGGGATTCCTGTAATATGTTAGATATTCAATTGCTTTATTTGTGAAAGCATCTGAATAGATAAGGCTTACATCATTAAAATCCACTTTTTCAAGCGCATGAGATTTCAGGTATTCAAGTTGTTTGTCTATTGATAGATTAATGTCGACAATAGGAAGCTGTGAATACTTTATATACCTTGCAATAAATGTATTCGGTTCTTTTTGTGAAGTTTCATTAACAAATTCAAGGTATTCTTTTTGAAGAGAAAGTAGTTTTTGGCGAACAATATCATAGAACTCATCATCCTTTGGGTAGCGTGCAAGCAATAACTGAAGAAGTTCGCTTTTTGTTTTATAATTTTTATTAAGTTTAACAAACGAGTAGTATAACCCGTTGGATTCAGATTGTATTACTTTTATACTTTCCGAAATGTTGTTGATATCCGCTTTAATCTCTATGTTACGGCTGTCATAGAAAAAATCAATCCATCTATTATTCGTAAAAGACAACCTATAAAAACCTGTGTTCCTGTTTTTCATTATTGAAGAAAGATCAAAAACATTGTCATTGCCTTTTTTAAGTGAATCAATCCTATGGATTTTTTCTCCTTGCAAAGAGCTGACAAATGCAGAGTTGTTTTCAAGTCCAGTAATAGTAATCAATACTTGCTGTGGCTTGATTTCAGGTAAAAAAAGTATTACAATAGCAACAAGTAAAAACGAATATAAACGCATAGTGTTCTTTATTATAATTTCTGATTTTGAGTATTAAAATAGAAAAAGTCGGCAGAAAAGAAAAATGAAGAAATGAGCATATTGATTAAACTTGAAAAAGTATGTGTCATAGTGGTTACAAGCGATAATGGCGCCGGTCGGATTCGCCCGCCAATGCGGGTTGCAGACCTTCGCCTACAAGTTGCTTGTTCGCAGCCATTCCCGGCCATTACCTGTCTTCAGGAACTTTTCTCTCTCCATAGCTTCTGATTTTGACTCATACTCTTCGTAATAAACCAGTTCCATCGGTCTTCTATGTTTTGTTGATTTT
>DAIRET010000196.1:0-3525 GCA_036795455.1 Ignavibacteriaceae bacterium | reverse complement strand
CAAACAAAAAAGCCCGTAACACTTTACGAGCTTATTGAGGCGCCGGTCGGATTCGCCCGCCAAGGCGGGTTGCTGACCTTCGCCTACAAATTGCTTATTCGCAGCCATTCTCGGCCATTACCTGTCTTCAGGAACTTTTCTCTCTCCATAGCTTCTGATTTTATCTCATACTCTTCGTAATAAACCAGTTCCATCGGTCTTCTATGTTTTGTTGATTTTACCATCCCCTTTTTATGCTCGTCTATCCTTCTTTCCAGATCTCTCGTAAATCCGATATATCTTTTGCCATCTTTTTTACTTCTTAATACATAAACATAAAACATAATAACTCCTACAAACAAAAAAGCCCGTAACACTTTACGAGCTTATTGAGGCGCCGGTCGGATTCGAACCGACGAATAAAGGTTTTGCAGACCTTCGCCTTAAACCACTTGGCCACAGCGCCTTTTTTTCCCCTTTTACTTTTTCACATACTCCGGTCGGATTCGCCTGCCTAGGCGGGTTGCAGACCTTCGCAATTAAAGAAAAATCCACTTGCGTGGATTGTAGGAGAGCGGGAAACGGGACTCGAACCCGCGACATCAACCTTGGCAAGGTTGCGCTCTACCAACTGAGCTATTCCCGCATAAAAAATCAATTTTGCGGTTCAAATATAAGTGAATGTTCTTATTCTTCCAAATAGTAACCAAAATTTACCCTTAATCAAATGTGAAACTGACTTACCTCAAGTACATTCCCTGTATCACATGACAAAATAAATAAAATTTCCCCCATACTTTTAGTTAGATTTTAAAGCGATATTCTGTAACTTTAAATGTAAAATTAAAATTGTTATTCCCGGACTATTATGGAAGAAGTATTCAACCCGATTCAAAACTATAATAAAACAAAAACACTCGTCGGTTACGTACCGAGAAAATCTGCAACACAAGAAATATATGACAAAATAGGTTTCATGTCCGGACTTGAGGTCCACCAACAGCTATTGACTAAAGAGAAATTATTTTGCAGATGCCCTGCCGGAGTGTTTCAGAAAAAAAACGAATTCGACGCTGAAGTTATCAGGCACATGCGCCCTACACTTAGTGAGTTAGGCGAATACGACGGTACGGCTTTAATGGAATTCAAAACAAAAAAAGAAATTATTTACAGAATAAAAAATGAAACAGCCTGTACTTACGATATTGACGACACTCCCCCATTCCCGATAAACAAAGAAGCACTTGAAATAGCTGTAGAGATTTCACTTCTTTCTGGATTAAATATTGTTGGAGAGGTACATATTACAAGAAAACAATACCTTGACGGAAGTATTCCGACAGGGTTCCAGAGAACTGCAATAATCGGGGTTGAAGGAGAGATTGAACTCCCTAATAAAAAAATAAAACTTATTCAGCTTAGTCTGGAGGAAGATTCGTGCAGGGAGATTTCAGATGAAGGTCATGTAAGAATTTATAAAACCGACCGCCTCGGAATGCCTTTGATCGAAACAGTTACTTATCCAGACTGTGTAAATCCTGATGAAGTAAAATTGACATGCGACTATATTCGTTTTTTAAATAGAAGCACAGGTAAAGTAAGAACCGGGATGGGTGCGGCAAGACAGGATGTTAATGTTAGCTGCAAAGGTGGTTCGCGTGTTGAAATAAAAGGAGTTGCTCATACCAAATGGATACCTGAATTAACACATAACGAATGCTTCCGCCAGTGGGCTTTGTTGTTAATCCGTGATGAACTGAATAAACGAATTCCTGTTTCAAAGAACCGACAGCTACAATTTATTGAACTGGATTATCACTCCTTCAAGTTTTCCTATCCTCCGGTTTTAAATGCTAAACAGAATAAATTCAAATTAGTAGCCGTAAACATTCCAGGTTTTAAAGGAATATTATCTCATTTTACACAACCGGGAAAAGTTTTCGCAGATGAGATTTCAGATAGACTTAAGGTAATTGCATGCCTCGAAAAACCGAATATGATTCATTCCGAAGAATTTGAAGAAAAAATTTCGGTTAAAGACTTTCTGAAAATTAAAACTACACTTAAATCCAAAGACGACGATGGGCAAATTCTTTTCTGGGGACCAGAAGAAGATATTAAAACAGCTATGGAAACAATCGAAGAGCGATGCCAAATGGCTTATGAAGGTGTACCAAGAGAAACAAGAAAATCATTCGAGGATGGGACTACGGTTTTTGAACGCGTACTACCGGGAGCAGACAGAATGTACCCCGATACAGATAGTGCGCCGATTGCTCTTTCTAATAAATGTATCGAAGAGATTCAAAAAAGACTTCCTGGAAAGATCATTGAGCGTTACAATCAACTGAATAATTGGGGTATTCCGAAAGATACATATACATACATTTTCAAAAAGAATCTTTTCCCATTGATTGAAAGAATTGTTGCTGAATTAAAAATAAAACCGAAGTATGCCGGTACCTTTTTCGGGCATTACATTAAATATGTCGAAGGTCAGTTGGACAACAATGAGCACTTCGATTACGAAAAAGTATACGGATTACTTAAGTTTGTAAAAAAAAGAAAACTGGACTTAGAAATTACAAAACTGATGTTGCCCGTAATTTATGAACATCCGAATCTTGAATTTGAATCGGTTTTAACAATAATTAACTATAAGCAGATACCTGAAGTAGAAATACTCTCCCGTATTGGATTCTTGTTGGAGAAATTTGAACAGTCGAATAATGAAAAAACAAGTGATGCAAAGAAAAGATGGATAATGGGTCAATTAAGAAAAATAGCGGTTGGAAATATCAGTATGAAAAAATTGTCGAAACATATTCTTGATGGAAAAGACCAGCGATAAACAAATATTGAATTTGACTGAAGAAGTAAGAGCAAAAAAAGCCAATTATATTACATGGATTGGTTTTTTTGCCAACCTTGTATTAGCAATATTTAAACTTTTTGCCGGAACAATAGGCAAAAGCAGTGCGATGATTGCAGATGCAATTCACTCAATATCCGACTTTGCAACTGATATTGTTGTTCTTGCCAGCTTTAAAGTTGTACGCCGTCCTGCCGATACAACTCATCATTACGGGCACGGGAAATTTGAAACTCTTGCCACTACAATAATAGGAATTTCATTATTAGCTGTTGGAGCCGGGATAGCTTACAATTCAATTATAAAAATCTCCTCATTCATCAATGGTGAAGTTTTAGATAGACCGGGATTTATTGCTTTTTATGCAGCGGTCTTTTCGCTGATTCTTAAAGAATGGCTGTTTCGATACACGAAGAAAATCGGGGACGAAATTAAAAGTCCGGCAGTAGTTGCGAATGCATGGCATCACCGTTCCGATGCGTTTTCATCTATCGGGACTTTACTGGGTATCAGCGGGGCTATCTTTCTCGGAGAGAATTGGCGTGTACTTGATCCTTTTGCAGCTCTTATTGTTAGCTTTTTTATTGTTTATGTAGCTGTAAAAATCGCTTATTCAAGTATAAAAGAGCTACTGGAAGAATCTCTGGATGAAGAGACAAATAGTAATGTAATGA
>DAIRET010000195.1:0-4982 GCA_036795455.1 Ignavibacteriaceae bacterium | reverse complement strand
TTCCATCCGGGGTATCCGTCGCCTTGAGTTACTTCTGCTCCACCGAGATGAAATGTTGAAGCTACCATATTGGCAATATCTTCTTTTTCCGATTCAACAGAACTTCTCTGGCTTGTTGTAACCGAAACTACCGAATCTTCCGTAACAAGTACGGCAAGATTTGTAGAAGTTTCAACTAATCCGGCAATGTCCGGACTCATTGTAATAACACCATGAGGAAGCGCATAAAGTGAATTGAGCAAATTCATCTGAGTTACAACGTCCATAACATTATCCGGCATGGGAGCAGTAACCGCTTCAACTTTTAAATTCTGTTCATTTGTTGCAAGCTCGATTTTCACTGTATTGTTATAGTTATCTACATATGCAAGTAATTCTTTCTCTTTTGCTTTTGCAACTGTAACTACGGCAAAACTTTCTCTCGGAATCGCATTATGCTTGCTGCCACCGTTAAATTTATTTAATCTTACAGCAAACTGCTTGGTTAATCCCCAAAGAAGCCTGTTCATGATTTTTAATGCATTCCCTCTTCCTGCCTGAATATCAAGACCTGAATGCCCGCCTTTAAGACCTGTTACTTTTAATTCATAAGCAACGGAGTCCGACGGAACAGCTTCCTGAGCAAACCGATATTTAGCATAAGTACTTTTTCCACCGGCACAACCGATATACAAGGCACCGTCTTCTTCCGAATCAAGATTAAGAAGAATATCCGCTTTCAGGAATCCCGGTTTTAAAGCTTGAGCACCGAACAACCCGGTTTCTTCATCAAGTGTACATAAAAACTCGATAGGTCCGTGTTCAATCTCTTTCGATTCTGCTATAGCAAGTGCGGCAGCAACACCGATTCCGTTATCGGAACCGAGTGTAGTTCCTTTTGCTTTTACCCAGTCTCCGTCAACGTAGCATTGAATCGGGTCGTTATCAAAATCGTGTACTACATCACTGTTCTTTTCGCAAACCATATCAATATGTCCCTGGAGAACTACCGGGGTAAGATTTTCTTTCCCGGGAGTTGCAGGTTTTCTAATAACTATGTTTCCGAAGTCGTCAACTGCAGTTTCGAGGTTATGTTTCTTCCCGATAGAAACTACATATTCGGCAAGTTTTCCTTCTTTTCTTGAAGGGTGCGGTCTGTTGCAGATTTCTTCAAAATGATTCCACAATGCTTCAGGTTTTAGGTTACCTAACTTTTTTTCCATGTTAATTTCCTTTCTGGATTTCTTTGAATGTTATAAAACCATTAAGATAAAGGTTAGTTGTATATTTAAGAATTCTCTCTTCAACAGGCTGAATTCTATCTCCAAATTTCTCAACAAGTTTTTGAGCTATTAAAGAAACAGTATTCTTCCCGTCGAAAAGAAGCCATGATGCCGAACCGAGTTCATCCAGTTTTACTTTTACTTCGGGTGATTTCAGTTTCGGTAATATATGCTCCCTTACAAATTTATTTTTAAATTTTGGAATTATTATCGATACCAATCCGCTTTCGTCGGTTTCTTCGGAATACTTACGAATCGGTGTAAGGTCAAGAGCATTTTGATTTTTTAAGATTTTCCTTCTTTGTAAAAAGCCGACTTCCATAGGATAACTGTATAATCAAACCGGTTTAGCGGTTAGAATTTCTTTCTGATAAGTAAAAAATTAATGAAGTGAAGTTACCAATGGTTTAACCGTGGTAACTTCACTTCTTATTTAAATTTCTTCGATTACATCGAAACTGCCGGAGGAGCAGGGTCATCCGGTTTACCGGCATTCTTTACCGGGATTTTAATAAGTATGTAAGCAATAAACAAGAATACTGCAAGGCTTATTATAAATGTCGGAGTAGAGAAGAATTCAAACAATTCAATCTCTGCAAACTTTAAGCCTGCAAACAGCAATCCAATTAATGCTTCACCGGCAATCAGCCCGGCAGCAAGCAGAACTCCTGTATTCTCAACTCTAACTTTTTGTGCCTCGTTGAATTTCCGTTTTTCATTTACTCTTTCAACAACGCCTTTTATTAAACCGCCGATGAAGATTGCAAATGTAGTTCCTAATGGCAGGTACATACCAACGCTTACAAGCATCGGGCTTTTAACCTGCATCAAAATAAAACCAACACCCATCAGCATACCGACAAAGATGAGTATCCATTCCATTTTACCTGTAACGATACCGTCCGATAAAATAGCCATCAAACTGGCTTGAGGAGCAGGTAATGCAGCACCGCCGAAACCTTCACCGCCGCCTTTAATGTCGCCTTCGTGCAGTATCAACAAAGGAATGAACATTACTGCAGAAGCTATAAGAATTCCGATAATATCACCGACCTGCATTTTCCAGGGTGTACCGCCGAGAATATGCCCGGCTTTAAGGTCCTGAAGCATTTCACCGGCAACTGCGGCTGCAACGCAAACAACGGCAGCTACTCCAAGAACGGCAGCGATACCGGATTCACCTTTCATGCCCAGTAAAACCATTAACAATGCGGCGACAACAAGTGTTGATAAAGTTAAACCGCTAATCGGGTTATTACTTGATCCGATAATACCTACGAGATAACCGGAAACAGCAGCAAAGAAGAAACCGGCAATAATCATTACTACTGTTGCAACAAGTGCAGCTACTACATCTTGAGCAAAGTAGTTATAAATAAAGAATGTTGCTACACCGGTAGCAAGAATTCCAAGCATTACATAAGTGAATGGAATATCTTTTTCCGTTCTTACTTCTGTAACCTGCCCGGTTGCTGCTTTCTTCACATCACTGATTGAACGTGCAATTCCGGCAGCAAGGCTTTTTCTCATTTTGAATAGTGTAAATGCAGCACCAACCAACATACCGCCGATTGCTATTGGTCTAACATAATTCCGCCATACCTGGACAATTTCGTTTGCCCAATCAACTGTAGCCATATCGGCATTATAATTTTTAAAGAATGCAATTGCTGGTGCTAAAAGTCCCCATGCAAGAACTCCACCGCTGAAGTTCAAAGCTGCTAAACGGGGTCCGATAATGTAACCGACACCCATATAAGCGGGACTAACATCGGGAGAGCGGAAAAGGATAGCTCCTTTACCTAAGGACAATAATGAATCCCAATGTGTAGCGAATAATTTAAATGTTCCGAGTGCTTGAATAACAGCACCGGCACCCATAGCTCCGAATAAGTATTTGGAACCGCCGCCGCCCTGTCTTCCTGCTTTATGAATTTCTGCAGCAGCAACTGATTCGGGAAATGGAAGTTCAACGTCTTCTACCATTACTCTTCTTAATAGAGCAACGAACATAATACCGAGAATACCGCCTGCAACCATTATTGCAACTGAAAAAAAATAGTTTTCGGTGGTATAGAACGGTACCCATATTTTTGCAATGTAAAAAGCCGGCAATGTAAAGATTGCACCGGCAGCAACTGATTCACCTATCGAACCAACTGTTCTTGCAAAGTTTTCCTCTAAGATTGTTCCTTTGAATAGTTTGATTAAAGCCATACCGATTACTGCAGCCGGGTAGGTTGCGGCAATCGTCATACCTGCTTTTAATCCAAGATAAGCATTTGCAGCACCCAGAACCACAGACATAATCAACCCGATAATTAAAGCACGGATTGTAAACTCTGCCATGTTGGTTTCAGGCGATACAAAGTGAACGAATTTTTTTTCGGACATATATACTCCTTTTTCGTGAAAAGGTTTGAATTTAGTGATTAATTAATATTGTACTATTTTGTAAAAATTATTGTCGAAAATATAAAGATGTTTTACCAAGTGGACAAACTTTTTCTCCTTTTTCATGTCGATTTTCGACTAAAACTCCATCTTCCTCATTCCGATATGGCAAAGTGCGAAATCATATTTAACCGGGTCTTTCGGGTCATATCTTTTTAACCTCTCTGTAATCTCTTCAGCCATTTGCCACCCTGTATTCTTTCTTTTGGTTAGACGTAAAGTGCGACAAATTTTTGCAATATGCGTATCCACAGGGATAATAAGTTTTTCTATCGAAACATTACTCCATAATCCGAAATCAAGCTCATCCTTTCGCACCATCCACCGTAGAAACAGATTCATCCGTTTACATGCACTCCCCTTTTCAGGTAACGGGAACATGAATTTAATACCCGGTGTTAATCCGTACTTTTTCTCAGTTTCAGATAATAAAGCACCTGAAAAAACTGATATTGCTCGTTTTACATTTTTATCCCCTTCAATGTATCCTTCCATAAACAAAGCTTCCAGGGAGCCGTATTTTTTAATAACAATTGAAAGAAGGGATAAAAAAACTTCAATATCACTTTCACTGTAAAAGCGGTGTTTGATTCCTTTCGGAATGCGTCCGCTTTTTGCTTTATAGTTTTTTATAGTGTTGTATGGACTTTTTCCTAAACCGGAGAACAACAATTCACAAATACGCATAATTTGTTTTATATTACCGTAAGCAAAAACAGAAGCAATAAAACCGACTATTTCAATATCACGCTTATCTGAATAACGGTGTAAAAATTCCAGGGGGTCGGGGGAAATCCGGCTTTTGTCAAATAAATTATAATGATAATCAAGTCTCGCTTTCAGATTCATTTTCAAGGCTTTTTATTAGAAAGATACTCTTCAACTGCCTTTATGATCTTCGAAGTATCCGCACCTTCATCAGCTTGAAAATAGATTAAAGAGTTATTACCGGCATCCCACATTTTTGTTTGTGATTCACTTTTAACAATCTGGGCTTTGAAAGAATCAACATCCTCTTCGAGGGGAAAAAATACTAATGCTAAAGTAAATCTTTCTCCTTCCCCTTTCCCGTTAAGGATATAAATTGAGTAGTTTTCCAATTCATCGAAGTACTCTTCCCAATCCGGATAACCGTTTTGAATTCCGAGTGTTCCGTTAATGAATTTCAGATTTGTAAGAAACAGCTTGAAATATTCAATCTTAAATAACTCCGGCACATCAAACTGTAACGGTTCATATTTACCGATTATCTTTTCGGCAATCTCT
>DAIRET010000024.1:0-23519 GCA_036795455.1 Ignavibacteriaceae bacterium | reverse complement strand
CCGAATGTAGAAATGTGATTTAACGGGTCGAATAACTTGTCGAGTGTGTCTTTCTCAATTCCGACCCCGGTATCACTTACACAAATAACTACTTTTGAATCCGAAACAGTTGCTGAAATCTCAACCCTACCGGAGGTTTCTGTAAATTTGATAGCATTTGAAATCAAATTACGGAAAACAGAATCGATCATATTTTTGTCCGCATAAACATTCATCATCCCGTCAACCTTGTTTACTATCTCAATCTGCTTTGTTAATGCAATTTTAAGATAAATATCCAGAGAAGATTTAATTACATCGCTTATATTAAACTCAACCGGGTTGGCAGAAATTTCATCAAGCTGGCTGCTTGCCCATTCAAGTAAATTTTGAACAAGAGAAAGTATCCGTTGACTTGATTCATTAATATTCTCAGCAAAGGTTTCAATTTCTTTTTGAGATAAAATTTTTATATCCGACTTAAGAATTTCCGAAAATGAAAGAAGAGAATGAAATGGACTTCTGAGATCATGTGCAATTATTGAGAATATTCTATCTTTTGTTTTGTTTGCTTCTAAAAGCTCATTGTTTGTTGAATTCAATTGTGTATTAAGTTTCTCCAATTCTATATTACTACTCAATATCGATTTTCTTAAGCGTTTTTGTTTTAAGTATAAAAAAACGATAGATACAAGAGCGACAAGAATCAGCAAAATCATAACCAGGTAAAAGGTATTTCGCTTTTTCTGGAACTCAAATTTTTCAAGGTTTAATTGATTTTCTAAAAGGAGTCTCTGTTTGGTTTCTTCCGATTGCTTTATGAGCTGCTTTGTTTGGAAGTCATTAATACTATTTATAATCCTTTCATTCAATACAGTATCGCTCATCATGTTATACTTTTCGAGATAAGATAATGCAACTGCCGGCTCATTAATATTTTTATACAATTTTGAGAGTTGTCTGTAATTATTTCGTGTTATTACTTTATACTCTTTTGCTAAGGATAACTCCAGCGATTTAGTTAAAACTTCTAATGCTTTTACGTAATCGGGAAGTAATATGTACGCTTCACCCATAAGGTTAAGTGAGTTAGCCTGCACAAACTTATCTTTTATTTTAACTGCAATATTAAATGACTTCGAGAAGTAATTCTCTGCACGCTGATAGTTTTTCTTTTTGAGATAATAAATACCGAAATTATTATACATCTCTGCCATATCGTCAAGTGCATTTAAGCTGTCGAAAATCCCCATGGCTTCATTTGCATAAAGGAGAAATCTCTCGTGGTCGTCAATTTCGAGGTAAATGCTTGCAAAACGTTTATAAGAATATGCTACACCGAACGTATAACCGATTGAATCGGCTAATCTTTCAGCCCGTAAAATATTCTCTACTGCAAAATCGTAATACTTCAACCGTTGATATATAAGTCCAAGGTTATTAAGAACTAAAACTATCCCTTTATAATCTTTCACTTCTTCACGGTACTTAAGAGATAAAGAATAATTAATAAACGAATTTAACAAGTCGCCGTTCCGCCAATATAATACACCGAGGTTATTATGAACCCGCCCTAGTTGCGCTGTATCTTTTAATGGTTTTAGAATGGCAATGCTATTGTTTAACGCACTCAATGCCGAATCAAGTTCCCCCAGTTTCCAGTAGTTTAGCCCCAAACTGTTATAAATTGTAGCAATGAACAATTTGCTTTTAATTTTTTCTTTGTCGCGTAGAATTTGATTTGAAAGAGTAACAATTTCTCTGAATTGAAAGTTTTCTGCAAATCTGTCTGTAACATCAATAAAAACCTGCTGGGTTCCCGGGTTATTCTTTAATAGGTTGGATGAGGATAATTTATCTATCAAAGTATCATTTCCTGTTTGTGCTGCAAGAAATGAGTTGAGTAGTACGATTACCGATATAAATGTTTGTCTCAATAAAAAGCCTTAATGTAATAGGCAAAAATAAAAAAAGTTCGGTAATTCTCCCTTATCACTTACAGGCTAATCGCACTACCCCGTTACTCTTTATAGAAGGATTGCTCGGAACTAAGTTCTGTTGGTAATTAGTTAATTCTGTTTAAATGCCGGTATTGAAATGAAAAATTCGCTCCCTTCCCCCGGTTTACTTTCCGCCCATATTTTACCTTCATTTTTCTCAATGAATTCTTTACATAAATTCAGACCAAGCCCTGTACCTTTTTCGTTCTTGGTTCCAGGAAGCGAAAATGTCATATCAAGTTTGAAGATTTTCGACAAAGTTTTCTCATCCATTCCAACACCGGTATCTTTAATAGAGAGTAATACTGAGTTGTTTTCGGTCTTTAATTTGGCTTCCACAATTCCGCTCGTATCCGTAAACTTAATAGCATTTGAAATTAGATTTCGAACAACCGATTCGATCATATTCTTATCAGCACTGATAATAACTTCATTACTACATTTATTAACTAATCTAACATGCTTTGCATCTGCAATTTTTTGGTAGATGTTAATTGCATCATTAATCACGCTGCAAAGATCGAATTCGTCCCGGGAGATAGTAACCTTTTGAAGCTGTCCTTTCGCCCAGTCAAGCAGGTTTTGTATTAGTGTTAATAATTTTACTCCCGATTCATGAATATTGGCAGCATATTCTTTAATTTCATCTTTACTCATTTCATCAACTTCGGATTTCAATAACTCCGAAAAACCGAGTAGAGAATGGAAAGGACTTTTTAGATCGTGGGCAATTAGTGAAAAGAGTCTGTCCTTATTTTTATTTAACTCCAGTAACTGGCTGTTTTGAACATTTAACTGCTCATTCAGTTTTTCAAGTTCATGTTTTTGTTCCTCGATTCTTTTCGAAGTTTTCAATCTGAATAGATAAAAATAAACAAGCACCAGCGCCATTATCAATGCAAGTACTGTAAGAGCAATAAATAGGTTACGGAGTGTAATCTGGAAATTTTTCTCTTTTTCGATCAACTGTTTTTCACTTTGAAGGAGTTGTTTTTCCGATTCTGTTTTTTCTATTTCATACTTGATCATCATATTGCTGATGCTGTTCCGTAAACCTGCTTTATAGAGTGAATCCTCCATTTCGGCATACAATTTATGATATTCAAGTGCTGCTAATTTTTTATTAAAACCGAGATTGATTTTGTAGTAAAGCAAGTAATTGTCTCTTAGTATCTCTAGGAAACTCTCTTCCAAAGCAAATAAATGTCCTTTATTTAAGTAGTTTTCAGCTACTTTAAGGTTATTAAGTGCAAGATTGGTCCTAGACAATCCCTGGTAAATCAATGACTTTGCATGTTTATCGCGGGTTTGTTCGGCAATGTTCAGTGCATTGTTATAATAATCTTCTGCTTTTTTGTAGTTCAATTTCTTTTCGTAAACAAAACCGATATAATACAAAATCATCGTCCGCAAATTCTGCGTAAGCATGTTTTCAGCAATTGCATAAGATTGAAAAAAGTAACTTAACGATTTATCGAGTTCCTCTTTATCAAGATTGAGAAGACCAAAATTATAGTAAGAATAAGCTATACCGAAATCATAATTTATCTTAACCGCAATCTCTAAACTATTGTTATATAGTTTTTCTGCATTATCAAAGTACTGAAGTTTTTGATAAATAGTTCCTATATTATTCCAGGAAATAATCATCCCAATTTCATCGTTCATTTCTTCCCGTATCCTTAAAGACTTCTGGAAATACTCCATTGCTTTAAGATAGTTGCCTGTTTTCCAGTAAGCCGAGCCTATAGAATTCAATGAGTTCCCAACAGGTTCCCTCATGTTCAGTGCTTCCCTTATTTTTAACGCTCCCTTAAAATATTTTAATGATTCGCTGAATTTTCCCTGTCCCCAATACTGAAATCCCAGGTGCATTAATGTTGTAGCGGTTTTAACACTATCCTTTACAGTCGTAAATAGCTGCAATGCTTTATTAAAATAAACAATTGCACTGTCGCTGTTCCCTTGAAAGTAAAAATAATCCCCGATGTTGAAATTAAGTTCTCCAATTTTTGCGGGATTATTTAAAGCTGTAAATTCTATAAGGGATGCTCTGAATAAAGGAATAGCTTCATCATACTTTTCAGCCTGGAAGAGAGATAAAGCAATATTATTCTTTGCGGAAGCAATACCGTATTTGTAGTTAAGTTGAAGGGATAGTTCCAAAGCTTCTGAAGCGTACTTTCCCCTACTAACAGTATCTTCCCTGGGAAGTGCTTCAGCCAGGTGATTCAGTATATCTGCTTTTTTTGTACCCGATGCCAGTAATAGCTGACCTTTAAGGCTATCCACTTTCGATTCCTGTGCAATTAGGAATGTACAAAAAAGGAATAAAAATATAGGAATACTCTTCTTCAATTCTCTTTCGGTTTTTTCACACAAGGAATATACAAAAATATTCCGCACATAAACTACAACTCTTATTAAGCATTATAGGTTTATTTAACATGAAAGGAGTCTACGCTCCCAATACGCTTCTTTTTCTATAATCCAGGAAGCATTAATTTCTATTTGTAATCTATAAGCGATAGCCGATATTAATTAGAAACACTTTATTCCATAGTTCATATGAAATAGAAGACCCAGACATCTTGGATTCAAAATTATAAAATTCGGTAAAATCTCCGTTGTATTTTGCTTCGATAAATAAACCTTTCCAGACGTTGCTGAAATCAATGCCTAACCCGAAGTTATATCCGAACGTTAAGTCTTTTCGTTTATCTTTTATCATTAGCGTGTTTTCATAATCTACCAGGTAGCTTATGGTCGGACCAACTATTCCGTATGCCATAATGCCGCCGAAATTATATTTTATTTGCGGATTAATACCTATTTGAATGTACTCAAATCTTTGACTATACTTATATTTTTCTTTATTGCCGGTTCCATCCGGATTGTCGGGTGAAGTTATTACAATATCTGTTGAGTTGCTCGAACCTTTATATAAATAACTAACCTCAATTTCTAAACTCAACAACTCTGTATCTACAATTTTTGCCCATGCTGTTATTGCCGGAGAAATAAGTTGATCATTATATTGGTCGAGAACTAAAACATATAAAGAATTGCCTACTATATGTTGAACCTCTTTGACTTTGATACTACTAATTGTAGAACCGATTTTAAAGCCGTAGCTTTTTACTATTTGTGAATATGAAATACTCGTTTGGAGTAACATTATTGTAAATAATAACAACCCCTTGACAACAATTTTTTTATTCATAACTTTTTTCCTTTTGTATAAGTTTATAAGGTTACTATCATTTTAAGAGTAAGTTCATTGTTTATAATTTATTACTTTTCTTTGCGTCTTCGTACCTCCGCAGTAAAAAGAGAATTTAAAAAGCAGATCCGAAGGTGTCTTTGACCTTCAAAGCCGCCATGACACAGAGGGTTTTATCGATATTCTAAAGTCTAAAAAGGTATACTTAATTAACATTCTTACAAAGCTAAAAAACAGCACTAATAGTTATTTGAACAAAAGAAAATTAACCAATATTATTTTATTATCAAAAACTCGACAAAATAATTTTTTAGAAGATAAAAGTGGGTTTCACACCGGATGAGAGAAACCAATCCGGTAGTACTTAAAAAATCTTATGAAGAAACTGCTTCCGGTAATTGTTCCGGTTTTAAAGTTTTAGGTAGTAGTAAACTCAATCTAATAAACGTAAAAGCTAACCCGGTTGAAAGCAGAATTATAATATGAAGGAATTCAGGCAAAATATCGTTAAAACCCGCACCCATGAATACGATCCTAACTGCTGCATTAAAGTATGGAGTAGATGGTATAAGTAAACTGATTTGCTGTAGTAGTTCCGGCATTGAGCTGGTAGCCCATGCATAGCCGCTAAGAAAAAATACCGGGTAAGAAGTTAATGCAATAGTCTGCAATGCAAAGATTTTTCTTGTAAAGAATGATGCTATCCCGATTCCCCAAATAATAATCGTTGTTATGAACAATATTGTAAGTCCGATGAAAAGAAGCAAACTGCCGTTCATATTGATTCCGAACAGGTACAGATTGAAAGTAAAAAAGAAAAATGAATACACGGTGTAGAAGAGTAGATAAAACATCCCTTTCCCCGCAATCAACGAGGTAATACTCTTTTTTGAAATTCTATATAACTCACCGAGTGTTTTTTCTTCCCTTTCCTTCCCGATACTTTCGGACAAACCGATTAACAATGTTTGCTGAAGAATTATGAGTAAGATTCCCGGGATAATAAAATCACCGTATGTAGCCGCCGGGTTGAATAAAAACCGGACATCTTCTTTAACCGGCTGAATCACTGCTTCGGCAAGAGAAGCATTTAATCCCCTTGATGCAAAAAACTTTTCTTTCAGTTCATTATTGAAATTAAATACAACCTCGTTGATACCTTTATTAATATCGTTCGACGGCAGAAACCTTGTTGTATTCAGGTATAGCTTTATTGTCGACTGTTTCCCCCTTTTCAATTCTTTCTCAAAATCTTTCGGGAAATGGATTATTCCCTGTACGTCATCCGTGTAAATGTTTTCCCGCACTTCGGAAAAAGAAGTAGAATAATTTTCAACTTCAATTAATTGGTGTGCATCAATTTTACGGATAAGCTCCCTTGTTGTGTTGGAGCGGTCTTCATCCCAAACAGATATTTTAACGTTCGTCTCTGTTTTATTAATGTAAATAAACCCGTACATCAGCGAATAAAAAACGGGTGCAATCAACAGTATCGTTCTCATGTTGGTATCATGAAGCACCATGAATACTTCTCTTTTAAGAGCTGCGAGAATCCCGGTCAATCTACGCTTCATTGTTTCCCTTTAATTTCCGTGAATGAATAAATATTCCCAAATATGAACCGGCTAAACCAAGAAGGAAAAATATTAGCAGCAGATTTACTTGATGCTTTATGTACGATAACCCCAACCCCATATAGGATACTTTCAAAAGACCGTTGACGAAATGAGTAAACGGAATTAGATTTGCAATAAATTCAATAACCGGCGGCATTCCCCATAACGGGAAAGTTAATCCGCATAGCACAAATGCGGGTGTAGTAATAAAAAGAGAAACTTCAGTTGCAAACATCTGCTTACTTATTAATGAAGAAATCGCCATACCGAACATTAAAACAACTGCAATAAAAATAAGAGAGAAAAGTATGGAGGCTGCTGTTGAGCCTTGCAACTCAACACCGAAAAGAGGAAATATTATGTAATAAAGCAGCAACACATTAGTAGTATGAACTAAAAAGTGAGGAATAAATTTCCCTATTATAATCGCCGTTATAGAATTATTCGCCGATTCCAGTAATTCTTTAAATGTATTGTGCGTGTATTCCGAGCTAATCAGTAAAGCCGTAACAATCAGAATAATCGTCTGCAGTAAAAAAAATGAAATCGCCGGAATTAAAAATGTATTGTACCCGTAATTAGAATTGAATAAAGGGTGAATGTCCACCGTAACCGGGTTTACCCTTGCCATAGCCTGTTCATACATCATCCCGGATGAACGTAATTTCTTTAATGTAACCCCCGCTGAAAATGTTTTAATAACTTTTAAACCGTCGTTCTGCAGGTAGTTACTTTTAATCAGGTTGGATGAATTAATATAGAATGAAATAACCGGATTATTCCCCTTTTTTATGTTCTTCTCGAAATCAGTCGGAATAACTATTACGGCATCTATTTTTCCACGAAGTATCTCTTTTTTTGCTTCTTCAAAAGAAGCCGGGTAGGATACTATTTTCATACCGCTGGTAGATTCAAGATACCTTGTTAATGTAATACTTAATTCCCTGTTATCGTTATCTATAACCGCAATTGGAATACCGCTAACGAGGGCATTCCTATAAATCATTCCGAATAGAAGAAACAGCAAACAGGGTAAAACAAGTGATGGAATGCTGATGCTTTTCCTTCTTAAGATTCTATTGAATTCCCTTTTAACAATTGTCAAAAGAGATTTTGAAAAAACAGTCATTCTATCAATCGGCTAAAGAGAGATTAATATTAACAGTCATTCCCGGTCTAAGTTCCGGAATTGGATTAACCGGTTTCAACCTTATCTCAAAGGTTTTTAAATCGAACTCCCCTTTTTGTCTTGTTGGTTTCCAGTTGGCAAAATCACCTATCGGGGCAATGTAAGTAACTTGAACGGTTGCGTTTTTTTTCAGTGCGGGAATCGCCGCTTCGAATGTATCACCGTTTTTTATGCTATTCATTTTGTCTTCGCGTAACTGGATAGTAACCCATGAATCTTCCGGTTGAATAATCGAAAAAACAGGGTAACCCGATGCAATGATTTCGCCTTGCTCTACAATCCTTTTGTACACCTGTCCCCCAACCGGGCTTTTAATAAAGCACTCCCCTTTATAAACTTCCACTTCAAGCAAAGTGTTTTTTGCCTGTTCATATAACGATTCAGCCATTTTCAGTTCTTCAAATCTTGCCCCCGAAATAACCATATCATATTTTGCTTTAGCCGCCTCCATCTGCTCTTTTGCAGCTTTATATTGAAATTCGTATTGATCCTTTTCCTGTGTAGAAAGGAGTTTATCTTCAAATAGCGATGATATTCTTTTCCATGTTTTTTCTGCAAGTTCAAACTGGTGCTTTGCCTGGTTATATTGCTTCAATACAGCATCTTTCTCTTCGGTACGGGCGCCGTTTTGTGCCATACGGAACTTGTAGAATGCCGCTTGAACAGCAGCTTCAGCCTGCCCGGTTTTAGCATCAATTTCTTTACTTTCAAGCCTTGCAAGAATTTCACCTTTCTTTACAAATGCTCCTTCTTTTACGAGCAAAGAATCGATTCTACCCGGTATTTTGGAAGCTACATCAACAGTTGTTGTTTCAACTATCCCTGTAACATAGTTATCAATTTCATTCCCGGTTTGGTTAACAAGCACTACAATACCTGCAATTGCAAGTATTATCGGGATAACAATTATAATCGCTAATTTCTTCGATGATAAATTCATTTTTACTTCATCCTCCATACATTTATAAATTCATCCGGGCTGCCGGTAATTGTGTAAAGTTTGTTAAGGGAATTATAGTATTCGTATAATATTGTTTTAGAATCAATTTGCTGTTTTTCGTACAGCAATTGTGCATCAATAACTTCAAGCGATGTGCTTAACCCGGTTTCAAACCGTCTTGAGAACAACCTTAAATTCTCTTCCGCCAATTCGGACGAGTGTACTGTTTGCCTGTATTTTTCTTTTGCACTTAACAATTCCGTGTAGTTTTTTCTTACTGCTATTTCAACCTGTTTTTTTGTTGATTCGATTAAGTAAGAGACTTCCTTTTTCAGATGTGATGCACTTTGCATGTTTGCATAATCCTGGAAGCCGTTAAAAAGATTCAGACTTACTTGTAAACCAACAGCCCATCTCGGTTCCAGTAATGATAAATACTCCGGTTGAAGTTCATACTTACCGAAAGCCGCAACAGTTGGAAACAATTTCGCCCGCTCCGCAACCATTTTTTGATCGGCTGCATCTTTTTTATAATCAAGCATTGACAAAACCGGTTGCTGCAAATAAGCTACATTTATAAGTGTATCGATTTTCAATGATAACTCACGGAACACCAATGAATCAACCGTAGTAATAACCTGTTCATCATCAACCCCGATTAGGTTCTTCAGAAGTGATAAGGCAAGTTCAAGTTTTTTATTGTCGTCATAAAGATTTCTTTCCGCTTCGGCAACCGCTACCTTTGCACGGAACAAATAATGATTGGCAATAATCCCTTCTTCAAGTAATCTTTCCGCCCTGTTTTTGTGTTTGTTCATACCATCCAACACATCTTTTCTAGTAGTAACAATATCACCAAGAAGTAGAGCCGTTAAGTATGTTGAAGTTATTTCTTGTTTTAACTCGTTTTCGATTTTTCGAAGTTCTTCCTTTGAAGCGTTCAGTTCGCTGCTGCTGTATTTTTTAGCTGCATAAAGTTTACCACCTAAAAAAAGCGGTTGAACTGCTGTAATTGTCGCCGATTGATAATCACGGGGCTTCACATTCTCAACAAAGAATGGGAGTTTTGATTCCAATTGATTTATATACTGTGATAGCAGCCCCCCTTTTTGAATGTCGCTCAAAGGAGAACCGGATTGAATTAAAGAAAAAATATTTGCCATTTCCACCATATTGGCACTTTGCAGAGAAATCATCGCCTCTCTAATCGGGTTAAGATTTATTGCAATCGGTTCGTTTAGATGAGTGTAGTTCCAGTTAATATTTATTTTAGGGAGAAAGTTTCCCCATGCTTCAATATCGGAATATTCCTTCTGTGCAACTTTTTCCGAATACTGTTTTATGCGGGGATTAGAATTCATCCCCATTTCTATCGCTTCTTCCAGGGAAATACCCTGCGAAAAATTGGAAGAAAACATTACAATCCAAATTGCAAATAGTCTCGTAAATTTTAATTTTTTCATTTTGTTGGAAGTTATTACTGAATATTTATTCATTTATTTGGCAAAAAAAATATTAAATCAACACTCCCCTTTTAAGAATTTGCTTTACATTTTGTCTTAACAGGGAAAGTGAAAACGTCTTGTTATCTTTAGCCCATTGGTCGAGCAAGTTTTTTACTCCGCCGAGCAGAAAGAATCTTAAAACTTTGACATCAATGTTGGGATTAAAGAA
The DNA here is from genome assembly GCA_036795455.1 of Ignavibacteriaceae bacterium. GTDB lineage: Bacteria > Bacteroidota > Ignavibacteria > Ignavibacteriales > Ignavibacteriaceae > DAIRET01. The sequence goes on along the minus strand of DAIRET010000024.1, from coordinate 12,898 downwards.
GCCGGCATTTTTTCCATCGTCGATAATTTTTTCTCCGAACTGTAAAAACTTGTCGTACTCTTCAAACGATTTACCATATAATTTAGTGGCGTTCTGTTGTTCATTTACAAATACTACAGCCAGGTGCGGTTCGGATGAGAATGTATCAAAAATAAAATCGATTAAAAAGTCAAGTTTTTCCACCGGTGTTATATCGGTTCTTCCGTGTAAAACGATAATTTCATTTGCAAAAGATTCCCATAGCTGCTCAAATATTGTTGCAAGTATCGCATCTTTATTTTTATAATAAAGATAAATACTGCCGGTTGCAACATTCGCTTCTTCAGCGATTTTGAATATTTTAGCGGTATGAAAACCATGTTCAGCAAATACTTTTATTGCTGCCCGTAAGATGTCGGCTTCTTTATTTCCTTCTTTTACTCTCATTTTCAAAATTATTAATGAATCACTATTCAAAAATAACATGCGATAAAGACAATGTCAAGTTTTTTTTCAGTGAAGTTGAGTATTTTTTCGGGAGCTATTGGTAAATACGTTTATTTCGTTGTTGTAAACTTTTATTAGATAAAGATGTTGCCAGGGCAGAGAATCATTTTAGGATCAAGCTGTCTTTTCAGTTTCTTCATTTGACTTATTTCATTATCATTGTACATCAATTGAAGATATTCTCTTTTTGTTTTACCGATTCCGTGTTCGGCAGAAACTGTTCCACCCAGCCTAACGGCTTCCGCACACAGTTTTTTGTAAATGCTTTTTCCTGCTTGAAATTCAATATCGTTCTTCGGAAGCATGTTCAAATGCATGTGCGAATCTCCGAAGTGCCCGTAGATCACATAACCGATATTCGATTCTTCCACCAACGATTTTGAATAATAGTAATAATCCTTGAACGTATCGTGCGGAACTGCAGTATCGGTTCCGAGTTTACGAAAGTTATTCGCAGAAATAAATTCATTTACTTTATAGGAAATTGCATGACGGAATTCCTTTATCCTTTCATGGTCTTTTTCATCCATGGCAAACCAAATTTGTTCATCGCTTCCATTATTCTTCTTGATCAACTCCAGCCATTTTTCGATAATTATTACTTCATTCGCTGAATTCATTTCCTGGGCAAACCAGACAGCACAACCCGATACAATAACTTGCGGAAAATCATCCGATAAAAACTTTAAAGCATTTGAATCAAAAAACTCCAATGCACGCGCATTAATGCCATCATTTTGACCACTTGTTTTATTTAATAAAGATATTTCCCGCGCTGTTTTTATAAAATCCAATCCTTCGGATTCGCTATCGAAAAAAGCGACACATGATAATAGTTTTTCGGGCAAGTCTATCAACTTAAGTTTTGCTTTTGATACAATTCCCAGTGTCCCTTCCGAGCCGATAAATAAATCGATTACATCCATATCTTTTTTACAAAAATACCCCGCTGCATTTTTTACCGGGGGCATGTTTATTTTAGGGATTGTAATCTCAAGTTTATTTTCTAAAGGGAGAGTAACTGAATAACCGCGGGCAGATAATTTGTTTCTTTCAATATTAATTACCTCCCCCGAAGCCAGAATTATTTCAAGCTCCAGTACAAAATTTCTTGTTGCACCGTATTTAAATGTACTGCTGCCCGAAGCATTTGTAGAGATATTTCCCCCAAGACTACAGTTGGTTTCTGTAGGGTCCGGCGGATAGAAAAGATTTTTCTTTTTAACTTCTGCTTGCAAGTCGCCAAGCAATACTCCCGGTTCAACAACAACAAATTTTTCCGATTCATTTATTTCTATCAACCGGTTCATTTTTTCAAGGGAGAGAATAATTCCATTAAGCGGTATAGCTGATCCGGTTAAACCGGTTCTTTTGCCTGAAACGGTAACCGGGATTCCTTTTTCACCCGCTTCTTTTAATACTTCAATAATATCTTGATTTGATTCCGGTAGATAAACTGTATCGCAGTTTCCTTTGAAATTTGATGCGTCAGTTAAAAAATCATGAATCGCTTCCGGGTTATTTTTAACGACCAATTTTATTCTTTATCATGTTTTACAAAAATCAGTTTATCGGTTTCAAATCCTAAACTTTTTGCTTGTCCGATTAAACTGTCAAGAAGTTCTTTCTCCATATTTTTTTCGCGTGATAATATCCACAAGTAAGAGAGATCTGGGCCGCAGACCATTGAGTAAGAATAATTCTCTTTGTCGAGAGCAATAATATTATATCCGCCGTAGAAGAAAAGAAAGAAAGAGACTTTTAACATCCCGACATCAGGTTTATCAATAAAATATGCTTTCCCTTCCGCGGTTTTCCATTCTCCTTTTTTAGTGTTGAACCCGCGGTTGATTACCTTTACGCCTCCATCATCACGCATTGAATAATCGGCAGTTACATTGTCAAGGTCTCTTTCAAACGAATGATCCAGCCTCGCAATTTCATACCATTTGCCGAGATATTTATCAAGTTCAAACCCGGTGATAGGAGTTACATTATCGGGAATACCGGAACAGCCGGCTAAACCGAGAATAACTGCAAATAAAAATATTTTTTTCATCTCTACCTTTTATTTAATTAAAACCATTCCTTTTGTATCGGAGTAGTTACCGGCTGTTAAATTGTAATAATAAATTCCGCTCGCAAGTTTGGTTGTGATTGAAGAATCCACAACAAAACGATGTATTCCCGGATTCAATTCTTGATTAACAAGAACAGCAACTACCTCTCCTATTAAATTATATATTTTTAATTTAACATTCATGCTTTTATTAAGTTCAAATTGAATCGTTGTTTCCGGGTTAAAAGGATTCGGATAATTTTGATACAGCGTAAAATCCCCCGGAGGTAAAACTTCTTTTATCCGGGAAGGAACACCGTTATAAATTACCCTGAAAGCATCGGCTATTATTCTACCGGAACCTGAATCGCTGATCGTAATTGATATTTTACCCGGATTGAATTGGTTCACAGTACCGAGGTAGTTCCACTGACCACCATTCAACTTTTGGCTTTTTGTTACTGAAACAGATTCTCCGCCTCCTGCAATTGTAATTTTCGTATCAAACGAATTACTAGTTGCAGATTGCCACCAGCCGTAAACGTCATATTTTCCTGGATCAATAGTTTCTGTTTCGTAATTTATCGGTCCGGAAAAATTGTTCTGATATGTGTATTGGAAGTCATCTCCGAAAAACTCCTGCCCGGCTGAATCATGCTGCCAGAAACTTGCGACAGATTTGTTATCCAAAATAATTCTTTGCGGATGGGATATTCCTAAAAACTCCGCAATACCGTAAACAAGTTTGTGTCCTAAAAATTTCAGATTGTCTATAGTAACCAGTTCGTTGGATGAGTACCAGTCGTATGGAGTTTCATAAGTTAAAGCTAAAACATGACTTCCCCAGCCGTTCCATAACCACCCTTCCGGGAATTTGGACTGCAGAGAAGAGAAGCGGTAATCGCTTTTTACAAAATACGGATTCTCGGAAATACTTAAGTTGCAAAACTGAAGCTGCCTTCTGTAAAAATAATCGGAAGTTGATTCCGCAGTATGAATCCAAAACGTGCAGTACGGCGAAGCCTGCGAGTGCAAATTTTGAAAGACAACAAGTACGTTTTCACTGTTTATTTCGCTCATCCTTGCTTTCAAGATTTGAACCTCTTTACAAGTCGCAGAAGGTGAATTATCCCAATCGGATTCTACATCTACTCCATCGTAATTTGTTCTGGACCTTCCGTAAAAAACCCCGTCGGGATTAGTAAACGGTATAAGGTGAAAAACAATTTTTTCTCTATAATACTGAATAACAGGATTATCTGAGAGTAATTTCTCCATTACCCCGTCAAAGTGAAATGAAGTTGGTGTTTCTCCGGGATGCGTTCTTGCATGTATCCATACATGAAGTTTACCTGAATCAGGTACGGATGAGTCAGTTAAAGTGATTTCCTGGAGCGGGAGATTTCTTAATGTAAAACCAAGTGTATCAAGTTTTACGTATGGAGAAAACAACCACTCGCCTATTTTCTGCTGAAGATGCGAAAAGGTATAAGGAATATAATAAGCTACATAGACCGTATCCTGCGTATATGTTTTTTGAAATACATTTGTCTGCGGACTTTCGGATGTTGTAAATCTATCATAATTAATGTCGTCATATGAATATACCGCTCTTTTAACATCGGAAGTTGAGACCCTTACACTTACAAAGCGGTTTTTAACTCCGCATATACGGAAGTAAAACCATCTTCCTCCGATATCCTGTTTCGTAGTAACAGTATAATTAATCGAATCTGTGGTTGTAACGGTGTTTATATTACCGCTTTCAAAGTCTGCCTCAAAGGTTATTTGTGCAAAAGTAAGGTTAGTAAAAAAAATAAAGAACAAAAGGGGAAAAAAAGTTTTCATAATACAAGTAAAATTTTTCTAATTTTGAATTCGTAAATCTACCGGTTTAATAAAACAGCTAATAATCAGGCTGTCCGGCAATAAATTGTTTTGCATAAGCATAAATCAACATTACAAAAATATGAAAAGAAAAAATCTTTCCGACCCTTTATTGAAGTTTTTTGTTGCTGTTATCGGTTTATTCGTAATCGGAGTTGCATTAAGAGAGCTCAGACATATCTTTATTCCTTTTGTTATTGCTTATATGCTTTATTTTTTGTTCTCCCCTCTTAATACGATACTACAAAGAAAAAAAATACCGCTGTTTGTCATTATCCCGTTAAATCTGGGTATAGTGGGTTTTATTACATTCGGTGTTTCAAGGTTTTTAATTGAATCACTATTAAAGTTCACGAAAGACATCGATTCTTATTATTTCAAACTGAACCATATAGTAAGGGATTTAGCCGGTTCTATCGGTGTTAATGATCCATTCTTCAAATACTTTTCGCTTCAAAGAATAATTGCAAAACTGGACTACAAACAACTTGCCGGGGAGGTTTTAACTTACTCTTTCGATTTGCTCGGCGGTGTACTTTTCGTTTTATTTTTCTTCATATTTATCGTCGGAGGACATTCGGCAATTTACAATGCCTTTAAACGAAGGTACGTTACCGAAAATAAAATGAAAAAGTTTCAGAAGATTGAGAAAAAATATTTAACACAAGAAATAACAATCGAAGAGAATCTTGAAGTTGAAGAGAAAATTGAAGAAGAAAAACATGAAACGGAAATTAAGCTGGAAGGAACATTTAAAGAGATTACCGGGCAAATTCAAAAGTATATTATTTCAAAAATTGCGATGAATCTTCTGGCAGGCATACTTGTTTCGGTAGTACTTTTATTTCTTGATGTAGACTTCCCTTTTATATGGGGTGCATTTACCTTCTTTCTTAATTTCATACCTTCTTTAGGCTCTGCCATTGCTCTAATTCTGCCCACACTTCTTGCACTTGTACAATTTGAAACGATTGGATACGGCTTACTGGTTGCTGCTATTATAGGACTTATTCAAACAATCATATTCAATATTTTAGAACCGAAAATCATCGGAAACAGGCTGGATTTAAATCCTATTGTTATCCTTCTTTCAGTTTTAATATGGGGTTACATTTGGGGAATTATAGGGATGCTCCTTGCAGTACCGTTGACGGCAATTATTAAGATAATAATCTCGAACTCGCGTTCAAAAAATTTACAGTTTATAACCGACTTGATAAACCGGGATTAATATTTACATATCCCATTTCCTTTTACCTACTGTAAGTATGGGGGTCAAACACACTATCAGCCAAGCGAAAAGGTACCAATCGGTTTTTTCATTCTCAAACTGATAAAAGAAGTAAATACAAACTGCAGCAGATAAGTAGAAAAGAAAGAGATTCGGAAGCATTAACTTATAATAATATGTTTTTGGATACCGCCAGGGTGTCAGTTGAAATATTAAGGTTACCGCTAAAATAAAAATTAATAACAAAATAATTCCAGCAGCAACCTTATCGTAAAAAAACCAAAGAATGCTAACAGGCAGAAGCCAGATGAAACCACCAATCCATCCGCATACCCAGCCTAATTTTTCACCTCTACGTTCACTCATTTTTGAATAAGATTCCGTTACAGACTACAATACATAGTATAATTAATACGCAAAAATGTGGCTTTGATAGGCCGCCAGCTCTACAAATAAACCTGGATTACGCACTTCTTCCAACGACCTAATGTAGCCTTTATCATGAAGCACGTCGAAAATCTCCAGAGCATCGTCATACCCGTTTAGATCAAGTTTTAACCGGCATTGTGAAGTCTGAGGCGAATAATTAATAACCACAAGTCTATTCTCGCTGTTATAATTCCAATGCCATGCAAGAATATTTTCATAGGAATTATTCCCTTCACCTGCCGATAATGTTTCTATCAACCTCCACGAGCCGAATTTGAAGATTTCGTTGTTTGTAATCGAAAAGAGTTTATTATAAAAATTACTGATTACTTTAATTTCTTTCTCTTCCGGTTCAACTCCAAGCTGTACCGGTAATTTGATGCGCTTTCCTACAAACTGCCCGTCAAAATAGAGTTTTAATCCCTGAACTGTGGAAATTATAATAGCTGCCGCAAATGACTTTTCAACGCCGAGTTTAGCAGTCGCTCTATCTTCATCATGGTTTTCAATGAATCTGACCGATTTAACCTGGTAATCCTGTTCGGCACGTAAGTGGTCTCGAATGCTTACCGGCGTTCCGTCTGTCAACCTGTCAAGCAGTTTTTTATCGTACGTATAGTCAAAACCCAACTGTTGTAAATCCCACTCAAGATTCCAGTATGCTTCTGCAATAAAAATAAAATCTTTGTACTCTTCTTTAACCTTATCGATTGCCTCTTTCCAGAATTCATCAACTGGTCGTGGGTATTTCTCCTTATCAATTACACCTCGCCATGTATTATTGAAAACGTTATTTAAAACGAGCATAGCCATATCGCATCTAACGCCGTCGCACATCTTCGCAATTTTCTTCAGGCATGATGTTAAAAATTCTCTTGTCTGGGGATTAAAATAATTTATCTGGATAGTATCCGTCCACGCCGGGAAAAACGGGTCTCTACCGTGGGCAAAAACTCTGTCGGAATGATAGTCCGACTTAAAAAAAGTAAGTGAATCCTGTTCCAGGTGTTCAGGTTTGCAGTTGAGAAATATTTCCGGGTTTGTTTTAATTACTTCCGATTCTGCACTGAAATGATTCGGAATAAAATCGAGAATCAATTTCATTCCCAATTTGTTAAGGGTTTTTCTTAGGTTCTCAAGATCTTTTTTTGTACCAAGTGCAGGATTGATTTCATATTTATCAATTGCATAAGGAGAACCGATTACATCTTCCTTCCGCCATGTTTTTAATGCCCTGTCGTATGATTGTATCAGTCCTTCTTCAAAGCAGCATCTTTCAACTAAAGAGTTGCATGTTTTCCATATCCCCATCAACCAGACTGCGTTTATCCCTTTTTCAGAAAGCTTTTGCCAGTATGATTCAGGTACATCCGGCAATTTCGCTGTTTTTTCACCCGTATTGAACCTTTTAAGCCAAACCCGGGTATTGATCTCAAACAGTTTGTTATTTTCCATCACACAACGACTCCCTTCTATAGGTTCTAAAATGTTATTTTTGTTAAGCCTAACATAGCAAAAAAAAACTTTTTTATCCTAATGTTTTATTCATTTATATTTACAGAGGAATTAAATGTGATTAAAATCAGGAAAACTTAACTTATGAAACTTGCAACTCTTTGCTATATTAAAGATAAAAAAAACGGAACAACTTTGATGGTTCACCGGGTAAAAAAGGAAAACGACATGCACGAAGGAAAATGGAACGGTCTCGGTGGAAAATTTGAAGAAAGCGAATCCCCGGAAGAATGCGTAATTAGAGAAGTGAAGGAAGAATCCGGGCTTGATATTCTTAACCCATTACTGAAAGGTTTTATAACCTTCCCCGCTTTTGACGAATTTGAAGATTGGTATGTTTTCGTTTTTACTGCCGATAATTTCAGCGGAGAGTTAATCGATTCACCCGAAGGGGATTTAAAATGGATACCGGACAACCAGCTATTTGATTTACCTTTGTGGGAGGGTGATAAAATTTTTATGGAATGGCTTGACCAAGAAAAGTTTTTTAGCGCAAAGTTTTATTATGAAAACAGCAGCTACAAAGAACACAGTGTAATTTTTTATTAATCTAATGTAATAACCCCGGATATTTATGAAAAAAATAATAGCCTTTAGCATAGTAATCTTCTGCATCAATTTGCTCAATGGACAAAGTTATAAACAACACATTCTTGAGCAAGATGAAATTCTGTATTTATCAAATGAGTTGATAATAAAGTTGAAAACGGAACCGGTACAGGCTTCATCCGGGGAAGCACTTCTTCCTCATGAGTTTCAGAAAGCTATTGAATTTCTACAACCGGATAACTCAAAAAGAATATTTTCTATGAATACCGGCGAAGATATTAATGGTCTGAATAGGATTGTAAGTTTAAAGTATAAATCTCCAATTGACCCGATGCTTGCTGCGGCTAAATTAAAAAACAATCCGTTTGTCGAATGGATTGAACCCCGTTTCGTATATCAAACAACACACATCCCTGATGACCCCTACTACACAAACCAATGGTCGCTTGTTAAAATAAAAGCTGCCGATGCGTGGGAAATTTCAAAAGGAGATACTTCGGTAATAATAGGAATTGTTGACACAGGTGTAGATTGGGACCATCCCGATATTGCAGCAAATTTGTGGGTTAACTGGAATGAAATTCCTGACAATGGAATTGATGATGACGGGAACGGTTTTGTTGATGACTTCCTCGGTTGGGACTTCGGCGGACTTGACGGTACCCCTGATAATAACCCGATAGAAGACCGCCCGGAACATGGGACTCATGTTGCGGGAATTGCCTCGGCAGTTTCGGATAACGGGATTGGTGTAGCCTCAATAGGTTATAATTGCAAAGTGATGGCTATTAAAGCGTGCAGGGATGATTATAGAAGCCCTACAAATACAGCTTATATTATTTACGGCTACGAGGGAATCGTTTATGCAGCAAATAATGGTGCAAAAATAATTAATTGCAGCTGGGGGGGAACAGGTTACTCAATCTTCGGGCAGGAAACAATAGATTACGCAACCTCGCTTGGCGCTCTTGTTGTTGCCGCCGCAGGTAACAGTAATACAATAAATGAACATTTTCCTTCAGGTTATAAAAATGTTCTTTCGGTAGCTGCAACAGATGAGGGCGATATGAAATCAAGTTATTCCAATTACGGATATTCGATAGATGTGTCGGCTCCAGGAAACAGTATCTACAGTACATGGCAAAATGATACTTACCTATATGCAAGCGGTACATCAATGGCGTCCCCATTAACTGCGGGTTTAGCCGGATTGGTTAAATCCAAATTCCCCGGCTATAATCCTCTGCAGGTTGCAGAACAAATACGTTCAACAGCGGATAATATAAATTCGATAAATCCTTCGTTTACTAATCTACTTGGTAAAGGAAGAATAAACGCAAAACGAGCTTTGGAAGAAACGAATTCTATTTCAGTTAGGTCAATTAGTGCAGTGTTTTCCGATTCTACCGGCGGTGATGCAGATGGTATTATTGAACCGGGAGAAATAATAAATGTATACCTTAAGTTTTTCAATTATCTTAATCCTACTTCAAATCTTAATGTATACTTTGAAAGTAAAACAAGTTATGCAACTGTTAATTACTCTGTTTTCAATGCAGGGGCAGTTCCATCATTAACCGAATTTGACAACTCTTCGAACAAATTTTCTTTTACAGTTGCAGCTAATACTCCGCAAAACACAAAACTTGAATTTAATCTCATTTTTATTGACGGTTCTTACAACGATATTCAATGGGTAAATATTATTGCAAACCCGACATACGCAACTGTTGCGGGCAACGAAATTGCGATGACGATAACAAGTAAAGGAAGTTTTGGGTTTAACGATTATCCGAATAATTTTCAGGGAGATGGATTCAAGTTTTCAGAAGGAAGCAATCTATTATTTGAGGGAGCCTTAATTGTAGGAACCGCTGCAGATAAAATTGTCAACAGTGCAAGGGGTTTAAGTTCCAATTATCAAGACCAGGATTTTGTTACTGAAATTCCTTTTACTGTTAAAGTGCCGGGTACATTTGCAGACGTTGAAGGAACTACGGTCTTTAACGATAACGCATCAGCCAACAGTATCGGTTTAAAAATAAAACTCAACGCCTATTCATTTTCTTCATTGGAAATTGAAAAATCAATTATACTCCGGTACCGGTTAACGAATACGACAGCGGGACTTATTTCCAATCTTTACGCCGGGCTGTTTTTTGACTGGGATATAGTTGACGGCAGCGGTATCGATGATATTACAAATTATGATCAGGAAAATAATTTCGGATACGCTTATCATTTCGGCGGAAATCCCGATACATACACAGGGACAGCATTAATTTCGCATAACTATCATGGTTTTTGGGCTATCAATAATAGCGGAGGAGACGGCGGATTCTCAATTTATGACGGCTTCTCCAAAGCAGAGAAGTGGCAGGCTATTTCAAGCGGATTAGGAAAACTGCAGGCTGGAGCGGGCGATATTTCTCATGTTGTATCCGGTGGTCCATTTTCAATTAATCCCGGTGAATTTATTGATATCGGTTTCGTTGTTGCAGCCGCAGAAAATCTTGACAGCCTTCGTTCGGCTATCCAAAATGCACGTGCTATTTATCCTTCCATTCCGACATCTATTGAAAATGAAATTGATTTTATAGCGGGAGATTTCGAACTTCACCAGAACTATCCGAATCCGTTCAACCCGGTTACTTCAATTAAATACAAAGTATCACAAACCGCAATAGGAGAAAAAGGGAGTGTGAAACTTATCGTTTTTGATATGCTCGGTAGAAAAGTTGCAACACTTGTAAATGAAATGAAAATCCCTGGTGAGTATGAAGTTAGTTTTGATGCTTCCGGATTATCATCAGGAATATATTTCTACCGGTTACAAGCCGGAAGCTTTTTCGAAACAAGAAAGATGATTTTACTAAGGTAATTCTATATTAAGAAAAAACTACACTTGATTGTCCCGAATGATTTAGGATAGATTAGAATTTGTTTTTTTACTGTTATGACAGTAATTTTCCCAATTTTTGATAGGAATATGCCTTCTCACACCAAAGAAAAGGAATTATTACCGTTATAACGGCAAATTGTTTGCGTCTTTTTATAATTAATCTTATATTGATGTCAAAATTAAAATTTATACCGCTATAGCAGTAAATTTATGACTTCAAAAGAAATTGGATATATAATTAATCAACATCGTAAGAAAAGCGGGTTAACTCAAAAAGAGCTTGCCGATTTGTCAAGTGTTGGAAAAACTGTCGTTTTTGATATTGAAAAGGGGAAAGAAACCGTCCAGTTAAATTCGTTACTGAAGATACTTAATGTATTAAATATAAAAATAGAGCTTGTCAGTCCATTAATCAACAGTGAGTTGAATGAGAAAGGCTAAAGTTTTCAATTTTGGCATTTATGCCGGGGAGTTAATTGAATTAGAAAAAGGAAGAAGTTACAAATTTGTTTATGATGAAAACTATTCCGGTTCCCCCATCTCATTAACAATACCTCTTTTAGAAAAAGAATATTCATTTAATCAATTTCCACCATTCTTTGAGGGTCTGCTGCCAGAAGGTGCAAGACTTGAATCTATAATAAGACAAACTAAAACAGATCGGAACGATTTCTTCTCTATTTTAATTATTACCGGGAATGACCTTGTTGGTTCGGTTACACTGGAGGAAATTAAATGAATATCTGTCCGATTACTTATAAAGAATGCAGCGATGGAAAATACTCTAAAGAAGGGCTTAAACTTCTTTCTGGCAAGTTAATAGATTTGAAAGATATTCCTTATACAAGTGAAGAACTGCTGAGAGAAGCATCCAGAAGGGGGATAAAAATGTCGATTCAAGGGGTTCAACCGAAACTTAGCGCTAAACTGAATCCGGCAAAATCTATTTTTGAAATAGTTGATATTGGAGGTGATTACATATTTAAACCTCAAAACAATGCCTACCCGGAATTACCGGAGAATGAAGACCTGACAATGAGACTTGCCGGATTAATCGGAATAGAAATTCCACTCCACGGATTACTTTATACAAAGGACGAAAAATTTCTATACTTTATTAAAAGATTTGATCGTTTCGGCAAAAACAAAAAAATATCCGTCGAGGATTTTGCACAGCTATCGGGCAAATCACGGGACACAAAATATGAATCAAGTATGGAAAAAGTTGTAAAAGTAATTAGAGAATTCTGCACCTTCCCTGTAATAGAAGGTTTGAAGTTGTTCCGGTTGACTTTATTTAATTTTATCATCGGTAACGAAGATATGCATTTAAAAAATTTCTCGTTGATTAAAAGAAACAATAAAGTTGAACTTTCTCCGGCATACGATTTATTAAACACTACAATTGCCATCGGTACTGAGGTAGAAGAAATTGCATTACCAATTGCAGGGAAAAAGAGTAACCTCAATCGTAAAATTTTATTTGATTATTTCGGTAGCGAGGTTTTAGGGTTAAACGAAAGTGTACTTTCGGGTATAGTGAATCAAATAAAAAACTCGATTAGTGAAATGGATAGAATAATCGGAGTAAGTTTTCTCTCACCGGAAATGAAAAAAAGATATTCAGAATTGATGCACTCCAGAATCAACATACTGAATTTGTAATTATATTACCATCGTTAATACAAAGGTTGAATGTTAGACCTAATCCATTACAGCCAAACAGCGAACCCTTTCTCAATTGTTTATACCCTCTGCTTTCCGTAATTTTGCATCAAATTTTACGGAAGTTATGGATAATATTAGAAATTTTTGCATTATAGCACACATCGATAACGGT
>DAIRET010000194.1:0-5111 GCA_036795455.1 Ignavibacteriaceae bacterium | reverse complement strand
ACTATTTCACCCTTTTCAACGAGCAATCCTACGATACCGAATGAAAAATCACCGGTTGTTGAATTTGAATTCCCGCCTATAAAACCGTTTACAACAATAGCTCTGTCAAGTTCTTTCAGCATTTGTTCAAATGATTTTGTTCCATACTCAAGCAAAATATTGGAAGCAGAACCTGACGTTGGTTCCCACCCAAGTTTTTTACCGTAGTAATAATCGATATAATAAGTTTTTAAAATTCCTTTGTCGATTACGGTTCTTTTCTTTGCAGCTATTCCTTCACCGTCAAAGCATCTTGAACCCAAGCCTTTTTCGAGGAATGGATTATCAATTACGGTTAATTTTTCGTGTGCAATTTTTTTACCGAGCATACCATCAAGGAATGAACTCTTCTGTTGAATTGCTCTTGCACTCATTGCCTGGTTGAATAAAGAAAGCAGCCGGCTGCTTGTGCGGTTTTCAACAAGCATAACATAGTTGCCCGATTCGATCTTCTTCTGCCCGATTTTCTGTAATGCTCTTTTAGCTGCAGTTTTACCGAGTATTTCGGGTGAGGGGAGTTCATTGACAAATCTGGTACCGGCATAAAACCAATCTTCCGGTCTTCCGCCGTCTTTATCTTTTACGGTAACTTCGGCTCCGGCGGAAAAACTTGTTCCGCTTGTTTCAGCTTTCAACCCGTTACTATGAACTCTTGTTGTTTCGTAATATGAATCGTAATAACCGGCAGTAGCGGATATTATCAAATCGCTGACGGACATTGCGGCTTCTTCTATTTCAGACGCCATTTTAACACGGTTTTCAGAATTTACTTTTTCGTATGAGTTGTCCATTAACTTCAAATCGCGGTTAAGGTCTTCTTCGGTTGGATAATACTTTGAGTCCGGTAACGATCTGAATTCATCTTCGGAAAGATACTTTGTTGCAGCTACTGCTTCTTCAACAAATTTTTTCAACTCTTCTTTTCTCAAATCGTTTGTTGAATGACCTGAATACCGTTTTTGTGTGAACACCTGTAAGGAGAGCGAGTTTTGAGTCGACTCTTTAAGTTTCTCCAGTTTTTTATCACGGAACTCTATTTCAATATTTCTTGAATTTGAAATTGCAACGGAAGATTGGGCGGCTCCGCATTTTGCAGCATATTCAACAGCCCATTCCGCTAATTGCATTCTATCTTTATTTTTCATTTTCTTTCTCCATCTGGATTAAAATTGTTAAAATTGATTTCTATTCTCACGTTCAACATTTTCAATTAAGATTTCACACCGCCGACGGTGATTTTTGAAACCTTAACCGTAGGCAGTCCCATAGATACCGGGACACCCTGTCCGTTTTTACCGCATGTCCAGCCGCCTTCAGCCATTTCCATGTCATCTGCAACCATTACTATATCTTTTAGTACTTGCGGTCCATTACCGATTATATTTACATCTTTAATCGGTTTTGTGAGTTTTCCATCTTCAATTAAAAATCCTGATTTAACATAAAAAGTGAAGTCGCCTGCTCCAATAAACACCTGTCCGTTAGTGAAAGCTTCTGCGAAGATACCTTTTTTAACGCTTGCGATTATTTCTTCTTTTTTATGAGGTCCGGGAAGCATATAAGTATTTCTCATTCTTGGTTGAGGCATATGCCTGAATGATTCTCTTCTTCCGTTACCGGTTGGTTTTACTTTGTAATGCTGTGCGGAAATTCTATCATGCAGGTAGCTTTTTAAAATCCCATTTTCAACCAGGTAAGTGCATTCGGTCGGATTTCCTTCATCATCGATATTGATTGAACCCCGAATATTCGGATTAGTAGCATCATCTACAATAGAGACAAATTTTTCTGCAACCGGTTTATTAATTTTGTCTGCAAAGATAGAAACATCTTTCCTGTTAAAATCCGCTTCCATTCCATGCCCGATAGCTTCGTGTAATAAAATTCCTGAACTTCCTGCTGCAAGCACTACTTCCATTTCACCGGCTTCAGGTTTTACTGCATCGAATAAAGCTATTGTTCTTTTAACGGATTCTTTTGCAAGCCTATCGATATTTGCCGGCGTAAAGAATTCGATTCCTCTTCTCCCTGAAAGGTCGAAGTAATTTTGTTCCCGTTTTCCATCCTTCTCTGCAGTTACTGAAACAGATATTTGTCCCATCGGCTGATTATCGTAAGCAACAACACCTTCCGATGTAACAATTAAAATGTATGAAGTTTCGTTTGTGAACCAGATGTTCGATTTTATAACCCTTGAATCTTCTGCAAAAACTTTATCGTTTATTGTTTGTAAGTAAGGGATTTTTTTATCAATCGAAATGCTTTCCCAGGGAGTTTGAATTGGATAATAGTCCGGCGTTTTTCTCAACTTTAATTCAACCGGGCTAACCTTTTTAGAGGAGCTGGCAATATTGGCGGCGGTTTGTGCCGCTAATTTCATTGCTTTTGGTGTAATTTCCTCGGTAAATGAGTAGCCTGTTTGATCTCCTTTGAGTACCCGTATACCAACACCGAAAGAAATGTCTGAGTAAGCTCTATTTACTGCTTTGTCTTCAAGTCCTATGTAATTACTAATCGCATGCTGGAAATAAAGGTCGCAGTAATCGCCTCCGTGTGATAATGCTTCGGAAATAATCTCCTGTATTATTTTTTCAGATACCCCGAAATGGTTGTAATAATCCTCAAGTTTCATATCTACTCCTGTTTTCATGCCGAACGCTTTTGTAATATCACCACCTAAAAAGTAGGGGATAAACGCAGCGGCAGCAAGTCCCTTTGAACTGTTTTCTATAAATTTTCTTCTCGAAATTTTTTGAGCCATACTACCTCCTAAAGAGTTGATTTAGTTTTTGTTGCAAATTTAATTAATTCGCCCCTAAATAGCTTTATTCAATTATTTAAATATTTTACGGTAAAACTTAAGAAAAATCCGGTACATATTTCTTACCATTCATATAATAATGAAGCCAGATATAAATTTTCTTTGCAGAGGAAACACTGCCGATATAATCAAATATAGGTGAAGGCGTTGATTTTTCAAGTATGGACAAGTCGTCGTTGTTAGTTTTATTCTTAAAAAAACGACTTCTGTTTTTTTAGGGAATTATTTCCGTTTTAAAACTGTTAAGAAACGGTATTGAAGATTTTACATACCGTGAATGGTGTTAAAATAAAAATATCGGAAGTGATTTATATCAAAATATCACTCTCTCGATTTTAGTAATTTTGTTACGGAAAAAAGGTTTTGTAGATGGATTTAAATAATTTATTTCAGATGATTCTGATGTTGATACTGGGTGTGGTTATTGCCTTCGGAGTATTGTCTTTATCAATTATTCTGGTAAGCCGGTACAAAAGAAAAAACCTTCAAAGATCACACAAAAAATTAGTGGATCCAAGATTTATAGTTCCTAACCTTTCTCTCGCTCCAATAAACAACAATTTTGAAAACTATAACATTGTAAAAGAGCACAATACATCCCCCACAAATAATATAGACACACACAGATTTGAAACAAGTAAAAGAATACAGGTTTTAAATCATACAATTAATTCTTATCAAAACACTCAAGAAAAAGCTTATTATTATAAAGGATAAGAACAGCCACCGGTCTTCTTTTGCTTCCTTCTAACCGGATACATTTCTAAATATATTTTCTCACACATGGATAATACTTATCTTCGTAATAAAAAAATAGGAAATTATGTTATTTCATCGTGTACTGGTGAACGCAGTTGCAGAATCAATTATCCAGATTTTTTCTGAAAGAAAACATGCCGACAGGTTAATTAAAAGACTTTTTGAAGAAAATAGAAAATGGGGTGCAAGAGACCGCCGCTTTGTTGCGGAAACAATCTACGAAATTGTTAGATGGTGGAGGTTATTGTGGTTTGTCCTTGATAAAGAGCCATCATTAACAAAAAACGATTTATACGAAGTCATTGCTGCTTTTCATATTATCAAAGGAAATGAAATCCCGTCATGGGATGAATTCAATTCTGTAGATAAAACAAACATTTTTAAGCGATATAAAGATGCCGATACAATCAGAGCCGTAAAGGAATCAATACCGGATTGGCTTGATGAAATGGGTGAAAATAGTGTAGAGAACTGGGATGATGAGATTCATTCTTTAAACCAACAAGCCCCGGTTATATTAAGAGTAAATACTTTTGCTGTTTCAAAAAAGTCCCTTCAACAGTTATTACATGAAGAAAAAATTGAGACTACCGAAACGGAATTTGCCCCGGAAGCACTTATCTTGAATGAAAGACAAAACGTTTTTAACTCAAAGAATTATAAAGCGGGACTATTTGAAGTACAGGATGCATCATCGCAGCAAGTTGCTCCATTTGTTGAAGTGGAACCGGGAATGAGAGTGATTGATGCTTGTGCAGGGGCCGGCGGAAAAACTATGCACCTTGGCGTTTTGATGCAGAATAAAGGAAGGATTATTGCTCTCGATATTCATGAATGGAAGTTGCGAACATTAAAAGGACGCGCAAGAAGAAATAACCTCGATATAATTGAAACAAGATTGATTAGTACTAAAAAAGTTATTAAAAGATTAAAGAATTCAGCCGATAGAGTTTTGCTCGATGTTCCTTGTTCCGGTTTGGGAGTACTTAAAAGGAATCCCGATTCAAAATGGAAACTAACACCGGAAATCTGCCAAAACCTACTTGAGTTGCAAAAACAAATACTTCAGAATTATTCATTGATGGTTAAACCTGGTGGAAGAATAGTCTATTCTACCTGCAGTATTTTCCCTTCGGAGAATGAAAGACAAATTGAAAGATTTGTTATTGCAATGGGTGGACAGTTCGAGTTGATTGATCAGCGGCATATCTCCCCGTGTAAACACGGCTTCGACGGTTTTTATATGGCTGCATTATTAAGGAAATATTAAACAATTCAACATCTTGCGGAAAAATTCATGAAAGCATTGAAAATAGAGGCTGAAACGAGCATCACTTATACTTGAAATAAACCTTCGATTTATTAATAATACCGTAATTGTAAATCGAATACTTTCCTAACAATTTATTGTGTGTATTTGCAACCAAGATTCACAATTTTGTTAGGAGTTATCATGAAAACTTTATATACTGTTCTGGTTATGTGCGTATTG
>DAIRET010000193.1:0-5128 GCA_036795455.1 Ignavibacteriaceae bacterium | reverse complement strand
AGTAAAGGAGCCTGGACTGAATTATTAAATGATAAGCGAAAACCGTTATTTAATAGGGCAACAATGTCAGTAAATCCGCCCGGATCTACATTTAAAATGTTTGAATCATTATTGGCTTTGCAAGAAGGAATAATAACTCCCGAATATCATACAAACTGTCCGGGAGGTTTTCAATACGGTAATAGGTTCTTTAAGTGTCATGGTTCGCACGGGGCTGTTAATGTTACACATGCTATTGAAAAATCTTGTAATACATTCTTCTATCAATTAATATTTAAAATCGGGTTAGATCGACTTGCTGAGTATGCAAATAGATTCGGTTTAGGAGTTAAAACGGGGATAGACATTTTTGAAGAATCGCCGGGTCTAATTCCGACATCAAAGTACTATGAGAGAATATATGGAAAGAATTGGCCTCAGGGAATTCTTGTTAGTTTGGGAATTGGACAGGGCGAAATAAGTGTAACACCACTGCAGCTTGCTTTCCTTGCTGCATTAACTGCAAATAATGGACATTCATACGAGCCTCATCTTGTTAAAGGTTACCTTGATGAAAACAAGGTTTTTCACCCTCTGAAATTTAATCCTGTCAATACAGGTGTTAAAGAAAAGGTATTCGATATTGTAAAGAATGGTATGTACCTTGTTGTAAACGGTGCTGGAACTGCAAGAAGCATAAGGATGGAAAATGTAAACATTGCAGGGAAAACCGGTACAGCTCAGAACCCGCATGGAAAAGATCATGCTCTTTTTATCGGGTTTGCACCGTATGAAAAGCCTCAAATTGCAATTGCAGTTCTTGTTGAAAATATCGGGTTTGGCGGAACTCATGCTGCACCGATTGCAAGAAAAATGATTGATGCATACCTGAATAAGGATAAAAAAAATACCCACGAGGTAAAAAATGATTTTACACTTGTGAAAATTGATACGGATGATTATGCGGATTGATTATAAACTAAACGACAAATTTGATGTTACTTTTTTTCTTGTAATTACAATGCTTGTTGTTATCGGGATTGCCGGTATTTATAGTTCAACAATGAATAATCCTTATGCCGGTAACAATTTTGAAAAGCAATTAATTTCCTGGCTTGTCTCAATTGTAGCTTTTTTTATAGTATACTCGCTTCCAACAAAGTTATTGAATACTGCTGCAATACCGGTTTACGGTTTTTCAATTTTATTGTTAATTATTGTTTTACTAATCGGAAAAACAGCGGGGGGAGCTAAAAGCTGGATTGGAATCGGTACATACAGTTTTCAACCGATGGAATTCGCAAAACTTGCAACAATATTAGGGCTTGCAATGTTTTTAAGCAGACCGCAAACAAACCTGGATTCATTAAAAGATATTTTTATTGCATTACTAATTGGATTAGGTCCAGTACCATTAATTCTATTGGAACCTGACCTTGGTAGTTCATTTGTATTTTTTGGTTTTGTGTTGATTCTGCTATTTTGGAAAGGAATAAGTCTATTCGGTTTGTTTGTCGTATTAAGTCCTGCACTTGTTTCAATTGCGGCTCTATTCGGTATGATATATTTTCTTGTAGCAATAATAGTAGTGATAGCTTTGTTATTTGTATTTAAGAAAGACCTCTTTTCAAGCGGTTCAATCTTAGGGTTGAATATAGCTGCCGGCTTCTTCGTTGATCACATTTACGATATATTAAGTCCGCATCAGCAGAAGAGAATTCAATCATTTATAGATCCTAATGCAGATCCGCTTGGTTCCGGGTATAATGCAATTCAAGCGCAAGTTGCAATCGGGTCAGGCGGTTTGTATGGAAAAGGTTTTTTACAGGGAAATCAAACTCAGTTACAATACATACCCGAACAATGGACCGATTTCATCTACTGCGTTATAGGTGAAGAGTTCGGCTTTCTCGGTAGTATTTTTTTGTTGACTCTCTTCATTATATTGTTCCTTAGAATACTTAAGATTGCTTCTATGGCAAAAGATGAATTTTTAAGTCTTGTAATCATCGGAATATTTTCAGTCTATTTCATTCATTTTACAATTAATATCGGGATGACAATCGGTATTCTTCCAATTATAGGTATCCCGCTTCCGTTTGTTAGTTACGGAGGAAGCTCACTTCTAATCAACTTTGTTATGGTTGGAATTATTTTAAACATTTATAGAACAAGAAAAAATTATACTTAACAAAGTGCAAGTATGAATTCAAAGGAAAAATTCTTTAAAGCGATTAAAAACGGGAAACACATTTGTGTAGGTCTCGATACCGATATTAAAAAAATACCTTCATTTCTGCTAAACAATGAAGACCCGGTATTTGAATTCAACAGAAGGATAATTGATTCAACAATTGAACATGCCGCAGCGTATAAGTTAAACTTTGCATTTTATGAAAAAGAAGGAATAAAGGGGCTAACTTCTTTACTTAAATCAATTGAGTATATCGGTGAAAATGCTTTTGTAATCGGTGATGCTAAAAGAGGGGATATTGGGAACACATCTGCTATGTATGCTTCCGCCTTGTTCGATTATTTCAAGGTAGATGCTTCTACGCTTCATCCTTATATGGGATATGATTCAATTTCACCATTTTTAAAGCATGAGGATAAAATCAACTTTATCCTGGCACTCACTTCAAATCCGGGAGCAGGTGATTTTGAAAAACTTAAAACTGAAAACGGCGAATTTCTTTATAGGAATGTAATAAAGAAAGTAGCCGGGTGGAATAAAACAGGTAACTGCGGAATCGTTTTCGGGGCAACTCAACTTCAGGAATTAATTGATTCGATTGACATAATTAGAGATATTCCTATGCTGTTACCGGGCGTCGGTGCGCAGGGAGGGGATTTAGTTGAAGTTTTAACTGTATTCAAAAAATTTAATGTATACAATTTTTTAATCAATTCAAGCCGTGGTATTATTTATAAAGATAACACGGATAGATTCGATGTTTCAGCCAAGGAAGAACTTATTAATCTCAATTCGATTGTTGAACTGAACTTTTATACCTGATTTTATTTAGCAAGATAAAAGAGATGTTTGTACAGCATTACTGTTGAAAATCTCTGAAAAAAGGGGGATAGATAATTTATTGGATTATTTATTTAATAATACTTATTTTTGGACGTGATGATGTATTATGGAATTATATGAATAAGAATATCAACAAGTCTTTAGCGAAAAACATTCCTCGTGCCGCCGAAGACGATGAAGTTCAAAGCACGTTTCCCCCGGTGATTGAACTGGAAAACCTGCGTGAGGATAATACACTGCCTAAACTTAAAATAACCGAACTAATCAAACTTCAAGAAGACAACCATTACAAAATAACCTTTCAACTTCCGGAATTAAAAATGAAAGCTGATGTTTATTTGCTTGTTAATAATGAAAAGAGAGATATGTATTTCGGTATCGGCAGCGGTAACTATTCATTTCTTAAAGTAAAAATACTACCGGATTCAAAAGCCGAAATGTTTTACCGGTATGGGACAAGAAGATCAAGTTCTATCAGCATAAACTATAAAACGGTTACCGGTTAATAGATGATTACAAGCAGTAAAAAGATTAAAGAAACGGCATTATACGATTTGTGGAAAGAACAAAAGTTCCTGGATGAAATATTTACTGTGGAAGGAGATAAACTTGAAATTCTTGATATTGGAGAGATGAACGGTGAAATCGGCGGGCCTGACTTCAAGAATGCGAGAATTAAAATAGGGAATATCACTTATATCGGTGATGTTGAAATAGATTGTTTTCATTCGGATTGGAAATCACATGGGCATTCTATTAACAAGAAGTTTAACAAGGTGATACTTCATGCAGTACTTAAAAGGGATAATAATACTCCTTATGTACTAACAGAAAACGGGAGAAAAATTCCCACAATTAGTTTCGAAGAATTTATCGACCACGGAAGTATTGAAAACCTGGTTGCAGGCATTCAGAAGGAAAGGAAGAAGAATTCAAACCTTATCCGTTGCAGTGAAATAATTGAACTGACGGATGAAAAGACAAAGCTCTATTTTTTATATGAACTTGGTGTTACGCGTTTTAAAAAGAAATGCGAAAAAGTTATCATAAGATTGAAAGAGTTGAACTATCTTAAATCCCTTCAATTAAAAGAACCAGATATCAGGTATGACATCCCTGAAGAAATTATTAAAAGAAAAATACATACAACCGAATTGAACGATAAAAGATTGTGGGAACAGGTTTTTTATGAGTTTACTTTTGAAGCACTCGGTTATACTCAAAACAAAGATACAATGCGGAAACTTGCACAGGCAGTTGATATTGATTTCTTAAAATCAATATCAACTAATGATAATCCTTTGAAATTCTATGAAGCCGCTTTATTTAATGTAGCCGGACTTTTACCGGATGTTCAAAACCTTAAGGAAGAGCATACTTCAGAGTATACAAGGAAACTGTACGAAAATTGGGTCTCAATAAGGAATAAATACACCGGGAAAATTCTATCGCAAGAGGCATGGCATTTTTTCAGGTTAAGACCGCAAAATTTTCCAACAGTAAGAATAGCCGGAGGAGCAAGATTAATTAACAGGGTAATTAACAGAGAATTAATAAAAGCTATTATGAGAAAATTCAAACAGGTTCATTCCTATTCATTACTACTGGAGTGCTTAAGAAATTTGCTAATAATTAAAACCGATGGTTATTGGGGAACGCATTACGTTTTTGATAAACCGCTAAACAAACATGTAAAATACCTTATCGGTAGTAATAGGGCGGATGAAATCATTCTTAATGTTGTGCTTCCGTTTGTTTATGTATACTTCGATTTATTTGAGAAAAAGTATTTAGCTCAAAAAGTATTGAAGCTTTTTACAGAAATAAAATGTGAAATTGAAAACTCACTTGTTAAAGAAATGGCTTGTGAACTTGACTTAAAAAACTCATGGAACAAAGCTGTGATTTACCAGGGATTGCTTGAGCTATACCGTACTTATTGTTCTAAGCACGATTGCAATGGTTGTAAAATCGGACAAAAAATATATTGTAACGAGGAACCGGAGTAAAGGATAGATTCAGTTTTGCCCGCTTAACCTTTTTATTTCATCTCTTAATTTAGCTGCTCTTTCAAATTCTTCATTCTCAATAGCTTCTCTCAGTTCATTTTGA
>DAIRET010000192.1:0-5128 GCA_036795455.1 Ignavibacteriaceae bacterium | reverse complement strand
GGGCATTTTTCCAACATTCAGGAGCCATTTTCTAACAAAAAATGATAAAATTCTTTTATGAATACTAATCATTCAAATGAATAAATAGCTTCAAAACTCCTAACACAACCATAAAAAGAGCTGTTGAAAGCTTAAAAGAAAATCCTTCCTTTTAACTGTTGCTAACCTTCGATTCTCTTCTAATTGTTAAAACCGGGCAGGTTGATTTCCTTACTACTTTCTCGGCAGTGCTTCCGAAAATAATCTGTTCGACTCCCGAATGCCCGTGTGATGAAATTATAATAAGATCAACTTCTTCTTCTTTTGCAGTTTCAATAATTTCAACAAACGGTTTCCCTGTTTTGACCATTGTTGTTACTTTGATACTGCTGTTAAACTCTGTTTGAGCTAACTTTTCGAGTTCTTCTTTTGCACGTTTATCCATTTCAAGGTCAACTGCGGGAATAGAAATTTGTCCCATACTAAAATCGGGAGGATAAATAACCGGTTCGATTACATAGACCAAAACCAGTTCGGAGTGAAAAATCTCTGCAAAGCTGGTTGCATATTTCAATGCAGATTTTGAATACTCTGAAAAGTCAATCGGGACTAATATTTTCTTTACCTGTATACTCATTTTTGTACTCCTTATTAGTTATGCTTTCTTGAAGTTTTAAATACTCAAAATTCAGATTTCTTAACCGTGTGATTATAATTTTTGACAAGCCTGAAATAACTGTTGTTCCTGCTCGCGGGTTTTTATAAACAAATTCATCAAGATCGGGCTTGAAAACAATTGCAAGTTTACAGTCTGTTTTAGCAACAGCGGAAGCTGAACGCTTTGCACCGTCGAGTAATGCAAGTTCTCCGAAAAAATCAGCTTTACCGAACATTGCAAATGTATATCTATGATTAAGTTCGGTTTTATATTCAATTTCAACTTCACCTGAGCGAATGATGTAAAGACCTATTCCAGGGTCGCCCTGGTAAAAAATATATTCACCTTTTACATAATCCCGGTGATGAATTATTTCAACCAGTTTATTCAAATCGCTTCTGCTAAGTTCTACAAAAGGGGGCATCTCTTTTAGAATATGAATTAATTCATCTTTTTCAGGAGTAACTTTGAAAAGATTTGCCCAAAAACTACTGTGAATAATCTTGTTTTCCGTCTCTTGCATAATCATTTAATTTCATTTAATTGAATAATCCCGACTCAGCCACGCGCCAGAGTTTCTGGCATGGGAACCGGTTTTCATAAAGTGCTCTGCCTACAATTACCGAATCAACTCCCGATTCTAAACAGTTTTGAAGGTCCATTAATTCGTCTTTGTTTCTCACTCCGCCCGAATGAGTAACTTTACACCCGGTAGCTTCTGCAATCTGTTTCGATAGTTCAATATTAGGACCGAGAAGCATACCGTTTCTGTTTACATCGGTAATAATAAATCTTTCTACGTTAGTGTCTTTTAGTCTTATCGCAAGTGGAATAGGTGAAATGCCTGTTTTTATTTTCCTTCCTCTAATCACCACCTCGTTGTCGATAACATCAATAGCAACCGCTATTTTAGATGGTCCGAAGTGATCGAGAAGTTTGTAGAACTCCTGCG
This sequence comes from Ignavibacteriaceae bacterium, assembly GCA_036795455.1. Lineage (GTDB taxonomy): Bacteria > Bacteroidota > Ignavibacteria > Ignavibacteriales > Ignavibacteriaceae > DAIRET01. The sequence goes on along the minus strand of DAIRET010000192.1, from coordinate 3,539 downwards.
GGTATTGGATTACAATCGAAGACATAATCAAACGGCAAATACCGAAGTCGAAGAGTTGTTTGGCATCGTCAAGGTTTCTTATACCACCGGCATATTCAACAGGGATAATAACCGATTTACAGATATTCTCAATAACGCGAAGGTTTGTTTCATGGTCGCCGTTGATAGCGTTAAAATCTACAAGGTGGAGCATCTTTGCATTTTCAGTACGCCAAATCATTGCCATTTCAACAGGGTCGTTGCCGTATTCTTTGCAGTTCAATTCGGGAATACCCTGAACTACACGAACGGTCTTACCGTCCTGAATATCAATTGAAGGTATAACTAATAAGTAAGCCATCTTGCTCAAAAATCGTGAAAGAATTTGTACAAATATATTATAAAGTTGAAAAGAAAGAAAGAGTTATTCTTCCAGAAGGTAACCTTCTACAATTTCAGGTGTTATATTGCTGATAAACCTGGAAGGTTTTGAAAGTGTCGTACCGCTTTCCCTGTCGTATATATTCATCGGGTAGGTTACAAACAGGTTATCTTTTGCACGCGTAACTGCAACGTACATTAATCTTCTTTCTTCTTCAATGTTTTCAATTTTATCGGCTGCGCGGCTCATCGGGAAGAACCCGTCAAGTGCATGAATAATGAAAACGGAATTCCACTCCAATCCCTTTGCTGAATGAATTGTTGAAAGAGTAACGAATTCCGATTCCTTATTTTCCGGTGAAATACCAATTACGCTGTCAACCGGCGGTTCAATTGCCATATCCGAAATTAGACTTTCAAGCGAACGATACTTTTCTGTGATATTCAAAAGAATATCAAGGTCTTTTTTTCTTTTATTGAAGTCATCATATTTATCTCTGAATAGGGGATAGTAGTAATCCATCACAAGCTGTGTTCTTTCGGTCGGGGTCATATCTTTCTTTTGAAGAACGAAAAGAATTTCAAACAACTTGTAAAGTTTATCCGATAAAAGATTAACGGGGAAGTGATCGGGATGTAGATTCGTATTCAGCGTTCCTTTGGCTAATTCGTCAAGTATTTTCTGTGCTGATTTAGGCCCGATTTTCGGGTGAAGAAGAAGCACACGGAACCAGCTTATAACATCTTTTGGATTTAATGTTATCCTAAGAAAAGCAATTACATCCTTTATATGGGCTGTTTCAACAAACTTCATCCCCCCGAATTTAACAAAAGGAATGTTTGCTTTATTCAACTCTATCTCAAGGTCGAATGAAAAAAATGAAGCACGGAATAACACAGCAATATCATTCAGTGGAACACCCTCTTCACGCAGTTCCAGTATTTTCTCAACAATAAACTTCGATTGCATGTTTTCATTATTGGCGGCAATAATCATTGGTAATTCGCCTCCGGCTCTTTTTGTATAAAGGACTTTCGGATACTTCTCTATTGCAGCATCAATAACTCGGTTGGCAAAATCAAGCACTTCCTGTGTACTTCTGTAATTCTCTTCAAGGTAAATAACTTTTGTATTCTCGAAAAGTTTGGGGAATTCCATTATGTTTTTAAAGTTCGCACCCCGGAATGAGTATATGGATTGCGAATCATCTCCGACAACCATCACATTCTTCTTTAGCTGCGTTAAACCGAGAACAATATCCGCTTGAAGTTTATTTGTATCCTGGTATTCATCTACCATAACAAAGTTGATCGAACTCAATAACGACTTTGCAGCCGGGCTTAATTGAAAAAGGAAATCGCGAAGAAAAAGAAGCAGATCATCATAGTCAAGAAGATTATTCTTCCGTTTGTAATTAGTATATACTTTTTGAATATCAAGTATTTTGTCAAGGTCATTTAAGAAATGCGGATAGTCTTCTTCAACAATTTCGGGGATTGTTCTTGAAGTATTAACGCTTAAACTAAAGAATTTGAACAAAGTCTGTTTATTGGGGAATCTTTTATCTTTCGATACGAATCCGGGTTGACTACGTATTAAGTTGACTACATCTTCACTGTCTCCCTGGTCAAGTATCGTAAAAGAAGGCTCTAATCCAGCAGCTTTAGCATATTTTCTTAAAGTTAAATTAGCAAAAGAATGGAAAGTACCGCCGTTAATTTTAGTACACCTGCTATCGAGTAAAGTTGCAGCCCGGCTCATCATTTCATTCGCTGCCCGGCGTGTGAATGTAAGAAGTAAAATGGATGAAGGATTGTAACCCGATTCAACAAGACGCGCAACTCGGAAAACAAGAGTTCTTGTTTTACCCGAACCGGCACCTGCAATTATCAGGTACGAACCTTCTAATGCAGTTGCAGCCTCGTACTGTGCGGGATTAAGAAGATTTTTATAGTTAATAGTAAAACGGGCTTCGTCAATTTGTTGTGTAACGGAGCCCGAATTAAGTTCTGAAATTCTTTTCAGTTTATACTTTTTTTGCATCAACGCCGAAGTGCTTTTGGTTTGCCTAAAATCTCCGATACTAAAATATAATCGCTAAGTTTCCTCGGGTCTCTTATCGAAACCAGAATTTCTTTAGCTCTAAGATTGGATAAATCTTCAACACTTGTTTCGCCGATACTAAAATCGGAGTGTTGGACTCTCTTATTCTTAATAGGTTCAACTTTTTGTTTGAAAACAGTTTTCGGTTTAACTTTTTCTTGATACTTCAATTCCGATTCATTCCGTTTATGCTCTCTCCAAACATCAACCGGTACATCTCTTTTCGGTTCAATTTTCGGTTTAACTTCTATTCTCGGTTTTGGTTTCGGAGCAGGCATTTCTTGCGGAAGGTGCTCTTTAAATAGTTCTTCAACTTCTCTTAAAATATCAAAATCGTCGTAATCCTTTTTCTTTGCTGAAGTAGTTTGAGGCAGCTCCGCTTCGGGCATTTCCTCATAATCAGGTTTTGAAGGAGAAGGGAGTTCCTTCCCCTTCTTTTTCTTAAAAAGCGGACCGAGCAAGCTGTAGATAATTACTAATCCAACAACGATTTCGAAAATATTATCCATTCGGATTTTTATCCTTCTTCTGTTCCGGTTTTGCTATTGATTCACGCATCTGTGTATCAGCCTGGATATTTTTCAAATTGTAATAATCCATAATTCCGAGGTTACCGTTTCTAAATGCTTCTGCAATAGCTTTTGGTACTTCAGCTTCTGCTTCTATAACTTTAGCTTTTTGGCGGGCAACTTCTGCAGTCATTTCCTGTTCAAGAGCAACTGCTGCGGCTCTTCTTTCTTCTGCTTTTGCACGTGCGATTTGTAAATCTGCCTGTGCCTGGTCCGCCTGAAGTTTTGCACCGATGTTTTCACCAACGTCAACGTCTGCAATATCAATTGAAAGAATTTCAAAAGCAGTTCCGGCATCCAAGCCTTTTGAAAGTACAACTTTTGAAATTGAATCCGGATTCTCAAGAACCAGTTTATGTGTAGGACTTGAACCGATAGTTGAAACAATACCTTCACCAACTCTTGCTAATATAGTCGCTTCGCCTGCACCACCGACAAGGCGGTCGATGTTAGCTCTAACAGTAATTCTTGCTATTGCTTTAAGTTGAATACCATCTTTTGCCATA
>DAIRET010000023.1:0-24137 GCA_036795455.1 Ignavibacteriaceae bacterium | reverse complement strand
TTGATGTACTGAACATATGATATCGTTCGTTGGATGCTATAGAGAGACCTTCCGGGTGCAGCGCTTTTCTTTTGTTATTAAGCACTCTGATTTCACCATTGACTACATTAAACATAATGTGTTCCGGCGATTTATTAGCAAGCATTAATAATCTTTTTGCGTTGAATGAGATACTCTTGATTGCAGGACCGAAAAGAGCATCCGCTTCCGAACTCGTAATTATTTTGCCGACAATTTCGCCCTTTTCCTGAGCATACTGATTGGTTGAAAGAAGTAGAAGAACTGTAACTAAACAGACAAAAACAGTATTAAAAGATTTTTTCATTTTAACCTCCTTAAAAATAGTTGTTGAGAACATGCGTAAAATAAAGTATTTAAAAGGATTTATACAAATGAAAATTCGGCATTTAACAAAAAAAGTCGGGTTTAAATCAAAAAAAGGGCTTTCACTTCAATATAAAAAGGACGTAAACGGACTAATTGGAAAAATTCCACAAATTACTCTGGAAAAAAATCCGGTTGAGAATCGGGAGAATATCTTATTTCTTCAAAATAGAAAGCTGTTTCGGCTTAGTTTAATCCACACATTCCGGAAGCGCATGGACTTGAATAGTTAATTCCGCAATTCCCGGATGCACAACTTCCCTGATTATAATCACCCGATGAGCCTGTAGATGCAGAAAAACCGGATAACAGTTTTCTATTATCAGAAGATTGACATTCGGGACATACAACATGTTCCAGATTGTTTACAGATTTGTGAAGTATTTCAAACTTTGTATCGCACTGATTGCATTTATATTCAAATATTGGCATAGATTACTCCTCTACTTTTGTTATCAAAGGTTTTAAACTAATTTTAGTTTTAACAGAATTTGAGATTAAACAATGTTCTTCCGCTTTATGAACAATTCTTTCTGCCCGTTCAATGTCTTTTTCGAGATTAACAGTTATACGGGGAATAATTTCGACTTCGGTAATCATAAACTTCCCGTCACTTTTTTCCAATTTCCCTTTGGCTTCGGCAGAGTAGGAAACAAAACCGAGTTTTGAATTCTCTGCTATCGATAAAAAGGTCGTCATCAAACAAACATTGATAGAAGCCACAAACAAATGTTCGGGCGACCATAGATTCGGTACTCCCTTTGGAAATTCGGGAGGTGTTGCAACAGTTATTGTATCGAATCCGTTGCTTTCAAGTTTACCGATTCTTCCCTGCTGCCAGCTTATAGTAGTCGTATAATAATGTACTGTTTCCATATTACTCATTTATATTTTTATCTTTTAGATGATTAACACTCGAAATGGATTCAAAACCACTTACTCTTCATTCAAGTTTAATATTGAAAGCAGTTTGTTTTCCGCCGGTGCGGATAGCTTTATGTTATACTTCCGATAATAATCGATTGTAAGTTCTACCGACTTAAAGTAGTTTTTACACGCATCGCAATTATTCAAATGTTCTTTAATGGCGATACATTTCGGAGAATCTATTTCTTCTCCAAGACTTTCGCAAATATGGCTCATTACGTCTCTGCAACCAACTTTTTCTTGTTTCATTTTTGAAATGCCTTTGTTATTTCTTTTCTTAAAAATGCTCTTGCCCTATGGAGCCTTGATTTTACAGCCGGTACGGATAAAGAAGTAATTTTTGCTGTCTCTTCCGTTGATAGCTGTTCGACATCCCTTAGAGTAAAAACAATTCGGTAGTCCGGTGCAAGTTTGCTGATTGCACCATCCAGAATTTTTTTTAATTCCTTGTTTTCAAGTTCTTTAACCGGAAGCCTGTTCCAATCGGCAATATATTTATCGTCGAATAACGATTCCTCGCTTTCAACATCAACATAAGAAAACCTTTTGCTTTTCCGAGCTTCCATCAAACAGTGATTGGAAACAATTCTATACAACCATGTAGACAGTTTTGATTTACCGTCGAATTGGTTCAGCGATTTAACCATGCTTAAAAATGTTTCCTGCATTGTATTTTCAGCTTTTTCCTTATCACGGCAAATCTTAAAAGCAAAATTGTAAACTGTATTACTGTAACTTTTAACTAATTGTGTTAAAGCTTTCTTATCGCCTTGCTTTGCGGCTAATATTAATTTTTCTTCCATTAGTATGATGAATAATTTTTGATTACGATTCTAAATTTACACAAAGTTTGATTTTTTTTTGTAAACCCGGCAGAGTTATAGCTCAAGGCTCTTCCATAAATACCAGCTTGCAATTGAACAATACGGTTCCCAATTGTTTTCTACTGCCAGCTTTTTAATTTCTACTTCACCGGGTAATTCCGTCAGTTTATAATTCTGCATAATAGCTCTTTTAAGTCCAAGGTCGCCGAGAGGTAATACATTTTGTCTTCCGAGGGTGAATATTAGAAACATCTGCACAGTCCAAATTCCAATTCCTTTAACCTGAACTAATTCTTCAATAATCTTTTCATCGCTTTTCTTTGATATACCTCTCAAAGAGATTTCTTTATTAATAAGCCGGCTCGAAAAGTCCTTTATATATTTGGTTTTTGAATTTGATAGTCCGATTTTGCGTAGCAAGAAATCGTCGGTTTTAAGAATTTTTTCCGGCACCGGTTTGTTTTCGAAAAAATCGAGAAACCTACTATTAATCGAAGCTGCAGCAGAAAGAGATAATTGTTGTCCGATAATTGCTCTCAGCAGGGCTTTGAAATAGTTTCTTCCTTCTTTCAGATTACACACCGGGGCATTTTTTATAATACTCTGTAAAACGGCATCTTTTTTACTCAAATGCCTAATTCCGTTTCGGATTTCAAAAGAATTCATTATTATTGTACCAAATAGTTTAAAATTACTTATTTAGATAAAATGGCTTCACAAATAAAAACCCTGGCAGCGATAAAATCAAATGTTTTGTTTGGAGGCGCGGATGCTTCCAACATTAAAGTCTCAGTCAACCAGAAAGATATTATCAACATAAAAGAAGGCGATATAGTTTTCCAAAACGGAGAGCCGGCTGATAGAATTTTTCTTTTACTTGAAGGAGAAATAAAAATCAAGTACAGCACTGTAGTTGAAGGACAGAAGATATTTATCAAGCACCCCGGAGAGTTTTTCGGAGAAGCCGAATACCTTGAAAATATTGCCCGCAGGTCTTCTGCTGTCGCCCAGGTTGATTCTTTATTGTTCGTAGTTAAAAAGAAAGAACTTGACGAGTTGATTTCAAAATACCCTGTGGTTTTAAGCAACCTTCAGGGCTTAAAAGAAATCCCTCAGTTAAAAACAATTATCGAAGAAGCGGACGATTTTCCCGTTCCGGAATTCCCGCCCGAAGAAAAAGAAGAGAGCGATGAAAAACCCGTTTCCTTTGATGATTTATCAAGCTTTTCAACGACAACGGAAGAATTCCAGAAATTCTTTCCCGATACTACCCCGGCTACCGATGATGAAATAAAACCGGATGCAGAACAGCCGGAAGAGAAAATAAATGAAGAAGAAAAATCATTTTCGTTTGATGATCTTGATTCGGTCTTTTCATCACCAGAACCGGAAGGGTTCGACATCTCGAAATTCGGAGAAACGGAATCCACATTTGATACCGGGAATGTTCAACCTGAAAGTGAAATAACTCCTTCATTTGATGAATCATTCAATGTAAATACAGAAAACCTTGATCAGATAAAAAGCGAACTTGAAGCAGCCGAACAAGAGTTTTTAATGAAGTTGAAAGAAAAAGAAACACCGCCTGCCGGGTTAAACAACGAACAATTAAAAATGTTAATTGAAGCGGCTAAAACTGTTAATTCAAATGTTAAAATTGATGAAGTGTTATCATCAATAGTAAACGCTGCAAGTGCTTTAACTAAATCCGACCGCGGGACATTGTATATATTCGACCGGGAAAAAGGAGAGTTGTGGTCAAGAATAATCCGGGGTGAAAATATAGAAGAAATCCGGCTGAAAGTGGGACAGGGAATTGCAGGATGGGTTGCGGAAACAGGTGAGATTGTAAATCTTGATGATGTATCAGCCGATGAGAGATTTGATTCTCATATGGATTTACTCTCCGGTTACGAAACCAAGTCGATGCTCTGTTTCCCGATTAACAATCGGGACGGTTTAACGGTTGGAGTTCTACAACTATTAAATAGTGCTAACGGTAAATTCTCAAAACTTGACGAAGATTTTCTTGGAGCACTATCGGCACATGCTGCTATTGCGTTAGAAAATGCGAGCCTGGTTCAGCAGTTACTTAGAAACGACAGAATAACATATCTCGGTAAAGTTGCCAACTTTATTATTTCCGATTTGCGTAAACCGATATTAACTATAAAGCATTACGCAGAACATATAAAAAAGAAAAATATTACGCCGGACATTCGCCAGGTACTTGATATGATAGTTGAACAAACTACGAATATTATCGGGCTGGTTCAAACTACACTCAGCTATTCCGAAGGAAAAACAATACTCCAAACAAAGGTTCAAAGTCTTAACAGCGTTATGGACGAAATACTTGAAATGCTTGCCGAGTATGTTGAAAGTATGAATGTAAAGTTATTCAAAAAGTATGGAAAAGACATTCACGTTAAAGTTGATAAAAAAGAGTTATACCAGGCTTTTTTCCAGATAACTAAAAATGCTTGTGAAGCAATGCCGGAAGGTGGAAATCTATATATCTCAACCAATCCGGAAGAAGATTCGGTTAGCATTTCATTTAAAGACATCGGTCTTGGAATCCCCCCTTCATTACAAGAAAGAGTGTTTGAGCCGTTTATGACGCACGGAAAGAAAAACGGGGTAGGTCTCGGTCTTCCGCTGGCAGAAAAAATTGTAAAAGAACACGGCGGAAGTCTTGTAGTTGAAAGCGAAGTCGGTGAAGGAGCAACATTCATTATAAAGCTCCCGGTTTATACACAATAGTTATCATTATTGATGTGTTATAACCTTGTTACTATTCTCGGTCCCACTGCATCGGGGAAAACAAGACTCGGAGCGTATCTTTCATCAAAGTTTAACGGTGAAATAATCTCTGCCGATTCCCGCCAGGTATACAAAGGAATGGATATCGGGACGGGAAAAGATTATGATGATTATGAAGTCAACGGAAGGAAAGTTCCTTTTTATTTAATTGATATTGTCGATCCTTCTGAAGAATACAATTTGTTTCGCTACAAAAAAGACTTTATCGAATGTCATTCCTCGATACTAAAGCGAAAGAAAACCCCTTTCCTTGTTGGCGGAACCGGTTTATACATTTCATCTATTCTAAATAATTATAATTTAATTACCGCCGATTCGCGTGATGAGATAATAAAATCGATTCAGAAACTTCCTATTAAAGAACTTCAAGAAATGCTATTGAAGCTAAAGCCGCAACTCCATAACACAACCGATTTAATTGACAGGGAAAGAATTATCACAGCTATTGCAATTGAAAAAAGTCGCATTGAAAATCCTGCTTCGAGCATGCTGAACTATGAAGTTAATTCATTAAATATCGGGATAAACATCGAACGATCTGCACAGAAAGAGTTTATCACCGAACGGTTAAAAAAAAGGCTGAATACAGGTATGATCGAGGAAGTAGAAAAGCTTTTAGCTTCAGGCATTTCACACGAAAAACTTCTCTTCTTCGGATTGGAATATAAATACGTATCGCTATACTTACAAAACACTCTAACATTTAATGACATGTTTCAAAAGTTGAACAGTGCTATACATCAGTTCGCAAAAAGACAAATGACATGGTTTCGTAAAATGGAAAAAGAAGGGATTACAATTCACTGGTTAAATGGATTTAACCCGGAAGAAGCAGAAAATATTCTACTTAATTCCGGGTTACGTCCTTTATAAAAATTGCTACTTTGTCATTGATGCAGCAACAATATTTGCAATACTCCTTCTGAGATTTAATATCCCGTTTCCACTATCTATGTGAACTCTGTTTGTCAGAACAACTATAAACAAATTATGCTCCGGTACCAATAGTAATGATGTCCCAGTGAAGCCGGTATGTCCGTAGCAGTTCTTCTTGAAAATATCTCCTCTGTGCCACATATAGTCGGAATCGACATCCCACCCCAATCCTCTTTTTGCATTCATAACAGGCGGGTAAATAGAAGACATTGTTTCAACCGTTCTTGTTCCAAGAATCCGCTTCCCGTTATATTCACCTTTATTCAACATCATCTGAGCAAAAACTGCAATATCATCCCCGGTAGAAAATAGTCCTGCATTCCCTGAAATTCCTCCTTGTATCCAGGCTAACGGATCATGGACAACTCCGCGGATCATCTCTCCGTTTCTCATTTCTGTCGGGGCACATAACCCTATTTTTCCTTTTGGAACAAAATAAAATGAATTTTTCATTCCAAGCGGGTTAAAGATTTCCCGCTCAGTAAAGATATCAATTGTAACACCGCTAATTCTTTTAACAATTTCTGCAAGTGTTATAAAACCGAGACAGCTATAAACAAATTCTTTCCCCGGTTTACTGTTTTTCTTCAAACCGGCAATCGTTTCAATTGTGCCTGCCGGAGCCGGAATGCCGTATTTTGAAACAATTTCATGGGTGTCGGTATATGCCGGCAGCCCGGATGTATGTGTTAAAAGATGATAAATTCTCGCATGGTATTCTTTTTCTTTTTCGTCGATATAAGGAGTGAAACCGGGAATAAACTTTCTAACTTCATCCGTCAATGTCAGCTTCCCTCTTTCAACAAGAATCATAACTGCTGTTGCGGTTGCTACCGATTTTGTTACTGATGCCATATCAAAAATGGTTTCTTCAGTCATTTCTTCCACAACCGGTTTCAAGGATCGCTTTCCAAAAGCTTTTTTATAAACCAATGAATTATCCTTCCCCACCAATACTACTGCGCCCGGGATATTGTTGTTAGCTATTGCCGTATTAACTACAGAATCAATATAACTTAACCGTTCCGAACTGAATCCATTATCTTCCGGTTTGTCGCTTTTTATCTGAGCGTAAACCGCTATTGAAAAAATGAAAAATATTGCTGTAAAAATATTCTTATACATCTAGATTTTTCCTCACTTATAATTAATAAAGTTTTCGATGATTTTTTCCCCGGCTTCGTTCGACATTTCGGGTAAGAATTGAACTCCGAAAAAATTTTCTTTTTCAACCGAGGTTATTGTCCCCGTACCGTTTAATGTCGAAGTTGCTGCTCTGCTGCTAATAATATTATTTAAACGCGGGAAGAAAAATTTTTCTTTCGTTCCGCATCCATTAAAAAGCGTTGAGTCTTTATTTATTAAAATTTCATTATAACCAGGGATTGTATATTTGTCTAAACTGCTCCCGCTTTTTTCTATTTTTACCGGGAAAGTTCCGAGACCGCAGATTTCATCCTCCTCTGAAAATTCGCATAGTAATTTCATACCGGCGCCTATTCCAAGAACCGGCTTTTTTAGCAGTCTTAAATATGAAAAAAGATTCTTTAGGTGTAAGTAACGTAACGAATACTTAAAGTCGTTACTATCCGGAAGTATTACTCCGGAGGCTTTACTGATGTCATATTCCCCGGATGTGATTATATAATCAACTTTAAGTTTATTTAGAACTTCAATCAGAACTTCTGCCGAACAAATGTCGTAATCAAGTATTGCGATCACTATAATAAAATATCATAATTAGTTATTTTTACCATGACAAATTTAACCAACAATTTCTTAATACCCATTGTTTCATGACAATTTTTGGATAAGCACGGAACTTCAATGAGAATTTTAGTAGATGAAAACATAGCGTTTGGTAAAGAAGCTTTTAAACAATTTGGTGAGGTTGATACTATCAACGGAAGAGCAATTACAAACTCTTGTTTAAAAGAGTATGACGTACTGCTTGTTCGTTCAATAACAAAAGTTGACGCCAAACTGCTTGCAAACACTAAAATTAAATTTATCGGGACTGCTACAATTGGTACCGACCACATTGATAAAGCATACCTCGAAGAACACGGAATTGCATTTTCAGACGCTAAAGGGTGTAATGCTGATTCAGTTACCGAGTATGTCTTTTCCGCCCTCTTTCATCTATTTAAGAAATTCAGTATCAACCCGGAAGGTTTGTCTTTCGGTGTAGTCGGCATAGGAAATATAGGAAGCAGAGTAAGCCGAATAGCAAAAAAACTCGGTTTCAACGTGTTTAAAAATGATCCGCCGCTTCAGCTAAAACAAGCAGGCAGTGATTATGTTTCATTTGATGAAATAGTTGAGTGCGACATAATAACATTACATGTTCCATTAACAATGTCCGGCAAATACAAAACGTTTCATCTGTTTGATAAGAACAATTTATCCCGACTAAAAGAAAATACAATTTTTATAAATACGTCAAGAGGTGAAGTAGTTGACAATCTTGCTCTGCTGCAAACAATAAAGTCTATAAACAATCGAACAGTTCTGGATGTATGGGAAAATGAACCGAAAATAAATCTGGAGTTAATGGACAAAGTTGATATTACAACACCGCATATTGCGGGATATTCATTAGAGGGAAAAGTAAACGGTACTAAAATTCTTTATGATGCTTTATGTAGATTCTTGAATACAACTCCTTCCTGGCAGCCTGTTTACCCGGTTATTGAGGATAACCGGATTCGTTTAGATGACAATACTAATTCGCTCGTCAGCTTAATTTCATCCGCAATTAAAAACGTTTATGATATTGAAAGTGATTCCAAACGACTTAAAAAAGTGATTTCTGCCGCCCCGGGAAAGTGTGGAGTATTGTTCGATGAATTACGGAAGAACTATCCTCTACGGCGGGAGTTTTTTAATTATTGTATTGAATCAAAAGACTTGAATACGCAACTCAAAGATATTTTGAGGTTGTTAAGATTTAAGGTTTAAACTCAATCTCAATTACCATTTGAACATTCACTTTTTTGCCGCGGATTAATCCTGGTTTAAACCTTGTATATTGAACTGCTATTTCGGCAGCATCCGTACAGCCGAATGGAAGCGACTCTATTATTTCTATTCTTTCCACATCACCGTTACGGTTTATAAATGTACGCAGTTTAACTACACCTTCAACTTTATTTTTTCTTGCCAAATCCGGGTAAACAACTCTTTCATAAAGCGATTTCCAGCCTCTTAAAGGCTCGGGCATTATTTCCGCAGTTAAATAGAATGCCGGGTCGGTTTCAAGGTCTTCTCTTTCTTCTTCAATAGGTGGAAAGAAAACGTCTTCATCATTTTTTTTCTGTTGAGTTTTTTTCGGTTCTACCGGCTTGGCTTCGGTTATCAAATTATTTTCAGTTTGAACCGCTATCGGCTCTTTTTTCTCATCCGGGGGTAATGCAGGTGATTCTTCCTTATCGATTACATCTTTTAATTTGCCGTAAACAAAGTAGCGGTCGTCAACATAAACGCCGGCGCTATCGAAATATGAAGTTGGTCCCTGCCTTTTACCATTTTCGATTGTATAGAATTCATAAAGGTTCCCGTTATCGTAATATGTTTTAACCGGACCTTCTACTTTACCGTTCAAATAAGTAAGTTCCTGTTTAATATTTCCATTCTCCGAGTAGAGGATTGCAGGACCTTCCCGCAAACCGTTATAGTAACGGACAATCGATTCAATATTACCGTTCGGGAAATAGTTTACAGTACTATCTGATTGAGCGGTGGTTTCACTCCCTGCAAAGAGAATTAAAAACAGGGCATAATTTAGATTAACAAAAAATAATTTAGATCTCAATTTGGTTTCTTAATAAAAGGAAAAATTATGGGTTTAAACTTAAAGATTTATTTCCGTAATAAAAATGGTATCAGGAAGGCACTAAAAAAAGAAAGCACGGCAAGCCCCACAAAAAAATAACCGGCTTCCGCATCGTATTCAAGGATGTTCAGCTCGGAAAGTATATAATGCCAATCATGTTTTCCGTTTCCTAATAGCGGTAATCTTCTAACGGATGCATCTGCTGCGTAAACACTTATGTTTATGAAATTCTGACCTAAAAAAACTAAAGACACCTGCATTCCGAACTTTGAACCGTTTTTGAAAAAGTATAAAAGGAAGATCAATGGAATAATAACCTGCATCAGCGTTCCGCCGAGTGCATTTATGAATGTACCAAAGGGACTAAAAAAGAAATGTCCTGCTTCATGAATAATAAGATCAAGATTATCAATCAATCCGTAACTCCCTCTTGTATCAAGAAAATAGTAAGCGGCGGCAATCACGATTATCGACCCGATATATTGTTTAATTCCATCAAACATTTTTTATGCAAATATAACGAAATGTAAATTCTCTTTATGATATGTAATGATTAAACTTTAGTATCCCATCCCCTTTTTTCGTATTTTTCTGATGGAAAAAAATAATATTACAAATCACTATTTACTGAAAATACTAAGGTTTAACATGAAAGAAATGACAAAATCGAATTTGGAAGCTGCCTTTGCAGGTGAAAGCCAGGCAGCAATGAAATATCTGATATATGCTGAAAAAGCAGAAAAAGAAGGTTATTTAGAAACAGCAAGACTGTTCCGTGCAATTTCATACGCTGAGCAAGTTCATGCTACAAACCATTTACGGGTTTTAGGCGGAATTAAAGATACCGCTGCCAACCTTGAAGCCGCCGCTGGTGGAGAGAATCACGAAGTATACGAAATGTACCCGGCTTTTGATGCAGTTGCAAAACTTCAGGATGAAAAAGCTGCTTTAAAATCTTTTCACTACGCAATCGAAGCTGAAAAAATCCACGAAGATATGTATAAGAATGCCTTAAAAAACGTTCTTGAAAAAAAGGATATAGAGAAAATCGCTGTGTATGTTTGCCCGGTTTGCGGACACACAGTTTTCGATGAAGCACCTGATAAATGCCCTGTATGCGGCGTTCCTAAAGAAAAATATGAAAAGTTTTAACAACTTTTAACTGAAAGGCTGTTCGTTGAATCCGGGCAGCCTTTTTCCTTAAAGTCTCTGTCGTCAATTCTTTTTAGTAATGAATTGTAATCCAAAAAGACTCTCCATCATTTTTCGTCATTGCAACTCTATGTTTCTCGTGTGCTTTAATAATCAGATAATCCCCCGGTTTCAGTTTCAGTTTACCTTTATTTTCAAATTCCAATTCAGCTTCTCCTTTTAGAAGAAGGACAAATTCATTTGTTGCCTGGTCGTACCAAAAGTTTTCGGGTGATTTATGCCCGCGGGAAATTATTCTTTCAACCCTAAAATTTTGTGTTTCAAGTATATTTTCAAAAAATTCATCATGTAAATCCAGACCTGCTATTGAGAATACATTTTGTATTTCCACTTCTCTTTAAACTCCTTTACTGTTTGATTTGCTCTTTTTCCATTTATCCTCTGTAATAACCGTTAAAATAATAAAAACGATTAAAAACCGGATAAAACCGAAAATTGAACACGTAAAAAATTTTTTTAATGGTAAAATAAGAAATAAATGTCCACAAAAACATCAAAACGACGGAATAGAGTATACTGGTTATGTCAGATAACCGGTTGGGGTTTATTCGGTGGAATAAATTCAACTCTTTCTACATTTTTCCGGGGATTCGATGTAGCCCAAACCGGCTTGATGCTTCTTTTTGTAATTCTCGGTATTTCATCGACCCATATTTTACGCTGTTTTATTAGAACCAAAAAGTGGACTGATTTACCATTAAAACAACTTACAGTTAAAATCGGACTTGCTACAATTTACATAGGAATAATTGTAGTTTCGGTTATGTTCATTGCAGGGGTTATGACCGGGGAGATAAAAGCAAAGGACTTTAATGTTGCTTACCTTGTCGTATCTTTAATTAATGTGGGCGGGTTGATTATTATCTGGTCTCTTTTTTATTTTTCATTCCACTACTTCGAGAATTATAAAAATTCTGAAATAGAAAGACTAGTGTGGGAAGCCGCTGTTAAAGACTTTGAATTGAAAACCCTGAAATCACAGTTGAATCCGCATTTTATGTTTAATGCTCTTAATAGTATCCGTTCTTTAATAGAAGAGGACAGGGAAAGAGCAAAAAGTGCGATAACACAGTTATCAAACATATTCAGATACTCATTAAGAATTGAGAGAATCGAAACAGTCCCACTTGATGAAGAAATACGAACGGTTGCGGATTATCTTGCACTTGAACAGGTTCGATTTGAAGACCGGTTAAATTTTAGAATTGATATTCAGCCGGAATCAAAAAGTGTTGAAATTCCCCCTATGATGATTCAAACGCTTGTTGAAAACGGGATAAAACACGGAATTTCAAAGTTACCCGAAGGGGGAATTATCGAAATCAGATCCTACTTAAACGAGAACTATCTTAAACTTATAATTAAAAACAGCGGGAGTATTGATTCAATAGAGGTAATGAATTCAAAAGGTTACGGTATTAGTAACACAAAACAAAGACTTAGTTTAATGTACGGCGAAAAAGCCGCGTTTAGTATTGAGAATGTAAATAATTTAGTTGAAGCAGAAATAAAAATTCCTATTGGAGGTTCCCAAACATGAAAGCTTTAATTGTTGATGATGAACGACTTGCGCGTACCGAGTTGCGAAGATTATTGACTCCCCATAAAGAAATCGAAATCATTGGAGAAGCAGTTAACGCAGCCGATGCAGTTAAAAAAATTAATGAGCTAAAACCGGAATTGCTTTTCCTTGATATTCAAATGCCGGGGAAAAACGGTTTTGAATTACTCGAAGACCTGGATAATGTACCAACTGTTATATTTACCACAGCATACGATGAATACGCGTTAAAAGCCTTCGAGTATAATGCTCTCGACTATCTCCTGAAACCGATTGAACCGAAACGGCTTGAAGAAGCAATAAGAAAAGTTATTCTGAAAAAAGAACAGAAAGATGAATTAATCCCGAAAGTTGAAATCTTAACCCCCGAAGATCAATTCTTTGTTAAAGACGGCGAAAGATGCTGGTTCGTTAAACTTGAAGAAGTTCGTCTTTTTGAATCGGAAGGAAATTACGTCAGAATATTCTTTAAAGACTTCAAACCTTTAATTCTTAGAACATTGAATTACCTTGACGAAAGACTTGATCCGAAAACTTTCTTCAGGGCAAGCAGAAAACATATTGTTAATCTTAAATGGATTGACAGCATAGAGCCCTGGTTAAACGGCGGACTTCTTGTTAAACTTAAAGGGGGACAAAAAGTAGAAGTTTCAAGAAGGCAATCGGTAAAATTCAAAGAGTTGCTCAGTCTTTAAATTTTCAATTCAAAAGGGTTGTTCGGTTCTGTTTACTGCTTTTGCGGCAAAGAGATTTTTGGATAAATCTTATCCGGATATGAAAAATATAAATTTGTTAATAAGTTGTTCTTACCTGAACAACCCTTTGGTCAATCCTCTTTTTACTCCGGTATTCTTTACTGGACACCGAATATTTGTCTATTTATTAAGTCCCAAACTTCTTAAATTGCATCCAATAATGTTATTCTTTAATTTTTGAAGCAAATTTCACACGGAGATTTTATTAATGTTGAATTTAATCAAGAAGCTCTTCGGAGATAAAAAAACAAAAGATATTAAAGCCTTACAACCGATTGTAGAGCAAATCAATGAGGAGTACGAAAAAATAAAGGATTTTTCGGAAGATGAACTGAAAGCCAAAACGGTAGAGTTTAAGGAAAAAATTGAGAATGAAACCAGCGAACTGAGAAATAGTATTGCCGAATTAGAAATAAGACTTCAATCCAACGAAGAGTTTGACAGGCAGAAAGTTTACGATGAGCTTGACGAACTTAAAGAACAACTAAAAGAAAAATATGAAGAAGTACTTGATGAACTTCTGCCCGAAGCATTTGCTGTTGTTAAAGCTACATGCCAGAAATTAGTCGGTAAAAGCTGGAATGTTGTGGGACATAAATTAACATGGGATATGATACCGTACGATGTTCAACTAATGGGAGGGGTAATCCTTCACCAGGGAAAGATTGCTGAAATGGCCACCGGCGAAGGAAAAACTCTTGTCGCTACCTTACCTATGTATCTTAATGCTTTAACCGGCAGAGGTGTACACCTTGTTACAGTAAATGATTATCTTGCTCAAAGAGACTCCGAGTGGATGGGTGAAATATTTAAGTTTCACGGGCTGTCTATCGGCGTTATTACGAATAATATGAGTCCCGATCAACGGAAAATACAATACAATTGCGATATTACTTACGGTACAAATAATGAATTCGGTTTTGATTACCTGCGGGACAATATGTCAATCGATAAAGAGCACCAGGTGCAGCGGGGACATAATTATGCAATTGTCGACGAAGTTGATTCCGTGCTTATTGATGAAGCAAGAACTCCTTTAATCATATCCGGTCCTGTTGAAGTTGACGACCATAAATTCAATGAACTAAAACCGGGAATAGAAAGACTTTTCAGGCTCCAATCGAACCTTGTCGCAAAACTTGTCCAGGATGCAGAAGAGATTTTAAACTCGGACGATGGTAAAAATAGAAAAGAAGCGGGAATATTTTTATTACGTGCTCACAGAGGTTTACCTAAAAGTAAAAAACTTGCAAAAGTATTCGCAGAACCCTCCTTTAAAAAACTGATGCTTGAAACCGAGCTTGAATATCTTCGCGAAAAAGGAAGATACATGCACATTATAGATGACGAATTATACTTTGTTATTGATGAAAAAAATCATTCCATCGACTTAACCGAAAAAGGAAGAGAAGAATTAGCCAGAGGTACTAAAGAAGATAAACAGTACTTTGTGCTCCCCGATTTAGGAACAGAGATTTCCAAGTTCGAAAACGACCCAGCGCTTCCACAGGAAGAAAAAATCAGAAAGAAAGATGCTCTCTATTCTTTATACTCGGAAAGAAGCGAAAGAATTCATACGCTTCATCAACTACTTAAAGCCTACTCGCTATTTGAAAAAGATGACGAGTATGTTATAACAGAGGACGGTAAAATTGCAATTGTAGATGAATTTACAGGACGAATTCTTCCGGGAAGAAGGTATTCCGACGGCTTGCACCAGGCAATCGAAGCAAAGGAAAACGTAAAAGTTGAAAGAGATACGCAAACACTTGCTACGATTACACTTCAAAATTATTTCAGAATGTATAACAAACTTGCCGGTATGACCGGTACTGCTGAAACCGAAGAAGGTGAATTTTTCCAGATATACAAACTGGAGGTTGTTGTTGCTCCAACAAATAAACCGAACGTAAGGGACGACCAGGATGATGCAATTTTCAGAACCAAACGTGAAAAATACAATGCTGTTATTGAAAAGATAGAAGAACTCCGTAAAGAAGGGAGACCTGTTTTAGTTGGTACTACTTCAGTGGAAGTGTCCGAAACAATAAGCCGTATGCTTAAAAGAAAAGCCGTTCCACATAATGTACTCAATGCAAAACAGCATCAAAGAGAAGCCGAAGTAGTTGCATTCGCAGGTCAATCAGGAGCTATAACTATTGCAACAAACATGGCCGGTCGCGGTACCGATATTAAACTTGGTGCCGGTGTAAAAGAAAGAGGCGGACTTTTTATCCTCGGAACAGAAAGGCATGAGTCAAGGCGTATTGATAGACAGTTAAGAGGTCGTTCGGGAAGACAGGGAGACCCGGGAACAACAAAATTCTTTTTATCGCTTGAAGATGACTTGATGCGGCTTTTCGGAAGCGATAGAATTGCTACTATTATGCAAAAGATGGGTGTTAAAGAAGGTGAAGTCATTCAGCATCCGCTTATTACAAAATCCGTTGAAAGAGCACAAAAGAAAGTTGAAGAAAACAACTTCTCAATAAGAAAAAGACTTCTTGAATACGATGATGTAATGAATCAGCAAAGAGAGATTATCTACTCAAGAAGAAACCGCGCTTTGCATGGCGAAAGATTAAAAAATGAAATCCTTGATTATACTAAAGAATTTATCGAAGAGATTGTTGCTAAATATTATGACGATGCTTTAATTGATAAAATTCGTGAAGAAGTATTGCAGAACCTTCTTGTTGATGTTACAATTAATCCGGATGAATTTGAAAATCTCGGGCAGGATGGGATTACGGATTTAATTTATCAAGCTGCTCTCGAATTCTACAAGAGGAAAGAAGAGATGCTTGAACCTGAATTAATGGCAAGGCTTGAACGGTATGCCGTCCTTAACGTAATCGACAATAAATGGAAAGAACATCTGAGAGAAATGGATGATCTTAAAGAAGGTATCGGGTTACGAGCTTACGGACAAAAAGATCCGTTGATTGAGTATAAAGGAGAAGCTTACAATTTATTTGTTTCTCTTCTTAATACAATTAGAAATGAAGCCGTTACATTCTGTTTCAAGTTCTTCCCTCAGGCGGTAGATGAAGTACAATCAAGAAGAAGAACCCCTTCAAGGGGAAGGATAATGGAAACAAAGCAAAACACGGAAGGAATAGGAATGCAGGGCGGCGGCAGCTCTCCGCAGCAAGCAGGTAAACAACAACCGATCCGTGTTGAGGAAAAAGTTGGAAGGAACGAACCTTGTCCTTGCGGCAGCGGGAAAAAATTCAAAAACTGTCATGGTAAAACTTAAAGGTTCTTTATGAAGAAGATTGAAGCTATTATTCGTCCTTTCAAACTTGATGAAGTAAAAGAAGCATTAATTGAGGAAGGGATAAAAGGATTGACTATAACCGAAGTCCGTGGTTATGGCAGGCAAAAAGGACATAAAGAAACTTACCGCGGCAGCGAGTACAGAATCGAATTCGTCCCTAAAATTAAAATTGAAGTAGTTGTAGAATCGGAGCGTTTGGAAAAGGCTGTTGATGCTATCTTAAAAACTGCTAAAACGGGACAAGTAGGCGACGGGAAAATTTTTATTTACGATGTTCAGGATGTTATCAGAATTAGAACGGAAGAATCCGGGCAGGATGCACTTTAATTAAGGAATTGGAATGAAAAAACTGGTTAAGAAATTAGAGAAGTTTTTACTTGTTACAACTCTATTATTTGCTCTCTTTAATGTTTCGGGTTGTTCGGTCTGGTATAATTTTACTACTTACTTCAACCTTTATTACAACACTTCGGATTTATACATGCAAACCGAAGAATCTATTCTTGCTGAGAAAAAAGACCCGTTTGCATTCATTGAACCTAATGTTGCAGGCAACGATATTCAACAGCTAAATAAAGTTATTGAAAAGTGTTCAAAGATACTCCAGTTCAACACTGAAAGCTCATTTGTTGATGATGCATTGTTTATTATAGGTAAATGTTTCTATTTCCAGAAAAATTATCCCAAAGCATTAAGAAAATTCGAGGAATTGCTTTCACAGTTCCCAGAAAGCAACCTTGCACTGGAAACAAAATTGTGGGTTGCACGTACAAACCTGCAAATGCGCGATTATACTTTAATGTTGAACCAACTTGAATCTGTTAAAAAAACAGCCGAAGAAGAGGGGGAAGATGGTTTTATAATTGCTGCATATATTGAGCAGATTAAGTATTATATTCACATAGAAGACTATGACAACGCTATTGCTTACGGCGAAGAACTTGTAAAATTTTCAAACGACGGCGAAGTAAACGCTTTTACACTTTATCAACTCGGCGAAACCTACTATCTACTGCATGAGTATGAAAATGCAGCATCGGCATATTTGGCGGTTCTGGATCATTCGCCGTCTTACGATACCGAACTTTTTGCTAAAGTAAAGTACGGAAAAATGCTGCGTATTCTCGGACAACTTGATGAAGCAATGAACATATTTAAAGAGTTACGTTCTGAAGATAAAAACTCTCTTTCTTTTAATTTAATTGACCTTGAGATCGGTATTACCTACCGTGCGCTCGGGAACTACAAAAGAGCTATAGAAGAACTTGCAATAGTAGATACCGCATACGGTTCAACAGTTCAAGCAGGTGTAGCCAGGTATGAAATCGGAGAGATTTATGAAAAGCATCTTTTGAATTTCGATAGTGCTTTCGTTTATTATCAGAAAGCGTACACTTCGTCGGCAACACCGGAGTATCTACCTAAAATAAGAGAAAAACAACCTCTGTTTAATAAATATAAAACATTAAACACATCACTTAATACATATAACAAACAGCTTTTTTATGTATTAAACCCGGAAGAATTTGAAAAAGATTCGATAAACTACTATGCCGAGAAAAAAACGGAAGAAGAGATTAACGAAACCAACGTTCAACCAGAAGGTGTTGCTGCCAGAGGAAGGGAGAGGGACTTCTCTACATCCCCAACACCAGGTAGAACCGCACCAACACCATCTTCATCTCCACAGGCAATTGCACCACCGCCTGTAAGACCCGTTATGGAAGGTGATACGTTACGTACTTTAATAGGTAAAACCAAGTTTGAACTTGCAAACCTTTTCTTTACAGAAATGGAACAGCTTGATTCAAGTTATTTTTATTATAACGATCTTGCGGAGAATTATTCCGAATCCCCTTTGTTTCCGCAGGTTCTTTTCGCTCTCGGTAACTATTACCTTGCAATAGACAACAAAGAGAAAGCAGACAGCATTTTCAACTTTATTTATGAAAATTTCCAGGATGATAAGATTGTAAACGCAACGGCAGCAATTATAAATAAGCCATTATTCGAATTCGATAAAGAGCCTGCAAAACTTGTGTATCTTGAAGCAGAAAATCTTCTTAATGAAAAAAGTTTTAATGCCTCGGTAAAGAAGTTCTACGATATTTATATTGATTTCCCTGAATCAAAATATGCACCCAAATCACTTCATGCTGCCGGGTTTGTGTTGGAAGAAAAACTTCAACTGTATGATTCGGCGGCTTCTGTGTATGATACGTTACTGATTCACTACCCGAAGTCGGAACATGCTTCTAAAATTGCCCCGAAAATCAATTTCTATAAGCAGGAAAAACAAAGAATCGAAGCAATGATACAGGATTCCATCCGTAAAGTGGAAGAGGAACTGCGTTTGAAACTGCAGGAAGATTCACTGAAAAAAGCATCGATGCTTGATTCGCTGAAAAGAAAGGATCACGAAGATTCTCTCTTGATTAATGGCAATGTGGATTCGTTAAACAACGTTCAATCATTTGAAGAGAAGAAAGAGGTTGAAGAACCGGTTTTTGAAGAAGCAAACCCCGAAAAAGAAAAAGAGGAAGAAGCCGAAGGGAAAGATGTAAGTAAAGTTTTTCTACAAAATAAAAGTAGAATCGATTCCAGGCAGTATTATTTACAGAGTAGAAATTTCTATTCACGGTTTTCCTGAGAAGGACTTTTTGTTATTAAGATGGTAACCCCGAATCAATATCAGAACGAACTCGGTTTCCTTCTTGATAAATACATTCATGTTGTTTTGAGACGTAAATTCAGGGTTATCCTGCTATATTTCATTACTGTTTTATATCTTAGCCTCCCCTCTTTCAATATTCCGCTGCTTGAATACAACCGGGTAAGAATCTCATCGCTTATGGAGCAAAGGGGGTTTGAAAACTATTTACTCTTCTACCCTTCGCAATCATGGTACGGTATTGACGATATCAGTCCAAAAGTATTAAAAGGAATAATCTCTATAGAAGACGGAAGTTTTTTTACTCATAAGGGGATTGACTGGAAGGAATTGAAAACTTCGATACGAACTAATGTTAGAAGGAAAAGAAGCGCAAGGGGTGGAAGCACAATAACGATGCAGCTTGCTAAGAATCTTTTTTATACAACCGACAAAAGCATAATAAGAAAAGGGAAAGAATTAATTACAACATTCAGAATAGAAAAAGAGATTTCTAAAAAAGCGATACTCGAAAACTATGTGAATATTATCGAATGGGGTGATGGTATTTTCGGAATAGGAAAAGCTGCCGATGTATATTTCAACAAAAAACCTTCCGAATTAAACCTTAACGAAGCGAGTAGACTTGCGGCGGTAATCCCCTCCCCGCTTGTACATAAACCGAATGAAAATTCACGTTATGTTTTAAGAAGAGCCGGAATTGTCAGAAGCCGGTTAAATGATATTATTCTTTTCCCTGTAAAATGAAAAAGAAGGAATTACTAAAGCTAATCGAGGATGGAGAAAATCTTAAATGCGAATTTAAATTGAAGTTTTCTTCGCACGATAAAATCGCAAAGGAGATAATAGCTCTCGCAAACACAAAAGGGGGATTTTTATTGATGGGAATTGACGATAATAAAAATGTTGTCGGTGTTGAAAGTGAAAAAGCTGAAACGGAACTCGTTACCGAAGCGGCATTAAACTATTGCGAGCCGCCGGTAAATATAACAATTACTACATTAGAACTTTACGGAAAAGATATTGTTCTTGCTTCGATTCCCGAATCCAATTCCAAACCGCACAGAATTCAAGATTATGAAAAATTCGACATCGTTACTGCACAAGTTTATATACGTGTTAACGATAAGAGTATGCTTGCAAGTAAAGAAATGATACGGATATTAAAAGCCAATACCGATTCATCTTTACTTAAAAAGTATTCATTGGGGAATGTGGAAAAACTTGCGTTCGATTTGCTTACAAAAAAAGAGACGCTTTCCGTAAACGAACTATGCCAAGCGGCAAATATATCGCACAGGCGGGCTTCCCGTTCATTAGTTAATATGGTACGGGCCGGATTATTGTTGATTCACACAAAAGATAACGGTGAAGAATTTTTTACAAGTGCTGTGTAACCTTCCGCAAGGCTTGATTAGCACATGGATTTGTTATAATTCCCGCTTCAAGCTCATAACATCAGCGTCCCATTCCTCCTTCTCACCTCTTGCCTCTAGCGTCTCGCTATAAAATTATTTCCGGTGATAGTTAATAGGGAATCAGCAGCTTAGTTTTTCTTACAGTAATAACCGGCGTTTAATGGTGGGCTTTTTGTTGTATAATAGAAATTACTTAATTTTAGATGAGCAACGAAAGTATTTCTGTTAATTACTTAAATTAAAACTGTGTATACTCAATGTGTTATAAAGAATATTATAAGCATAGTAAATAAACACAAACCGCTCATAGCGTAAACTTGGCAATTGCCGACATGAAAATTAAGTTTGACAATTAAATAATTAGAAAAAAAATGAAATTATATGCAACTTTAGAACAGCAGCTCAAGAAAGAACCCAACTTCGTAACAGACAACGGAGAATTAAAAAAATGGGTGGTGCTGAACAAGGCACAGAATTTTGACGAAGAATTAATTGGACTGTTGCTCAAAGAACCTACTTTAAAAGAAAAATTCTTCCGAACCCTGAGCCTGTCGAAGGGTGAGACAGTAACCATTTTTAACCAAAACTTGTTTGTACAGTTTTTGGAACAGAAAAACTATCTGAATGACAGCTACACCAAATACAAAAACAAAGTTGGACTTACCATTGACGGCAAATACCTCAAACAGCGTAACGAAGTTGCTTTGGTGTGGCCATTTAAAGACTGCATTTTGGAGGGCGGACAAAGCCGTGAAGAAGACAAAAGAGAAGAAATATTCTTCAATGAAATTTTAGCACAAGACGAAATTACCCAACTTTTAGAACCCAAAGTTTTAACCAATGCTAAACGCATTGACAAAGACGGAGAAAAACCACTTGACCAATTTAAACGAAACGAGAACGGCACTATAACCGACAACCTTATAATAAAAGGTAATAACCTTTTAGCCTTGCATACGCTGAAAGAAGAATTTGCAGGAAAAGTAAAGTTAATTTATATAGATCCGCCTTACAATACAGGTAATGATAGTTTTCAATACAATGACAGCTTTAACCAGTCAACTTGGTTAACTTTTATGAAGAATAGATTAGATGTTGCAAAACAACTTTTAACTGAAGATGGTTCAATTGCAATTTCTATAGACCAAAATGAAATTGGAAGAATATTAATTTTAATGGATGAAGTTTTTGGGTCGGTAAATAAGAAGAATATTATAACCACAAAAAGAAGCTCAGTTTCAGGAGCGAAAGTAATAAATCCAGGTGTAGTCAATGTGAGTGAGTATGTCATTCTTTATGCTAAGAACTCAACAAAATGGAAACCAAATAAAACATTTAGAGAAAAGGAATGGGATAAGCGATACAACAACTTTATTTTAAATAGAAATGAAGATGCTTCTAATTGGAAATATACAACTGTTTTAGAAGCGTTTGCTGAAAGTTTGTCCTTGAAAAAGTCAGATTTAAAAAAAGAATTAAAAGAAGAGTTTGAAATAAAATTAAAGGCGTTTGTTTTTGAAAATAGTGATAAAGTTATTCAGTTTGCGTATTTGGATGATAAAAGTATAAGTGATGCAGCCAGAAAATTGAAAGCGAAATCGAAAAATGATTCCACAAAAACCTATGTTTTAGATAGAGAAGATAAATCAAATTATTACATATACAGAGGCAAGGTTTTGCTTTTTATGGAAAGTAGGTTAATTGAAGTAGAAGGAGAAAAAGCATTTGGCGAGTTAATATCTGACATTTGGGATGACGTTTTACCAAATGATATTCATAATGAAGGTGGAGTAACTTTGAGAAAAGGGAAAAAACCTGAAAAACTACTGAACAGACTTATTGAATTGTGTTCAGAGGATAATGATGTAATTATGGACTATCATTTAGGTAGCGGTACAACTTGTGCAGTCGCACACAAAATGAAACGCCAATATATTGGAGTTGAACAGCTTGATTACAATGAAAATGATAGTGTTACAAGATTGAAAAATGTTATCAATGCTGAACAGTCAGGTATTTCAAAAGCAACGAATTGGCAAGGCGGTGGCTCATTTGTATATCTCGAACTAAAAAAATACAACCAAACTTTCATTGAACAGATAGCTTCGGCAAGCTCAGCTAGCGAATTGTTGCAGATTTGGGAGCAGATGAAAGTTAAAAGTTTCTTGAATTACAATGTGGACATTAAGAAGCAAGACGAGCATTTGGAAGAATTTAAAGCCCTTAGCCTTGCTGAGCAGAAACAACACCTTTGCGAACTATTGGACAAAAACCAATTGTATGTAAATCTCTCTTCGCTCAATGATGCCGACTTTGCCTGTACCGAAGAAGAAAAGAAAGTAACCAAAGATTTTTACCAAATTAAGAAGTAAAATGTTGCCCGAAAAATCAAATAGTGAAATATTGCTGTATCAGTCCGATAACGGGCAATTAAAAATTCAGGTTCGTTTGGAGAATGAAACCGTGTGGCTTACCCAAGCGGATATGGTAGAGTTGTTTCAAACCACTAAACAAAACATAAGCCTTCACATAAAGAATATCTTTGACGAAGGAGAATTGGAAGAAAATTCAGTTGTCAAGGAATACTTGACAACTGCCACAGACGGTAAAAACTACCGAGTAAAGTATTACAATTTAGATGTTATCATATCAGTAGGATACAGAGTGAAATCGCTTCGCGGCACGCAGTTTCGCATTTGGGCAACCGAGCGTTTACGTGAGTATTTGATTAAGGGTTTCACAATGAATGATGATTTGCTCAAGCAAGGCGGCGGCTACTTTGAAGAGCTACTTGAACGTATTCGGGATATTCGTTCATCAGAAAAAGTATTTTATCGAAAAGTACTTGAAATATACGCCACAAGTTTAGACTATGACCCGCGAGCAAGCATTACTCAGCAATTTTTCCAAACAGTTCAAAATAAATTGCATTGGGCTACTCACGGCCACACTGCAGCCGAAATTGTTTTCAAAAGAGCCAACGCTCAGCTACCATTTATGGGCTTAACAGCTTTTAAAGGCAGGAAGCCCACAAAACAGGAAGTTGGTGTTGCTAAAAACTACCTTACTGAAGAAGAATTGGCAGTATTAAATCGTTTGGTTTCGGCATACTTAGATATTGCGGAAATCAACGCTATACAGCGTAAGCCAATGTACATGAAGGAATGGATTGAAGTATTGGACGGTTTTATCAAAATGAGCCGTCAGGATGTTTTGACACACGCAGGCAAAATTTCGGCAGAAATAGCCCAACGTAAAGCAGTAACGGAATACGAAGCCTACAAAAGCAAATCGGAAGTTGAGTTATCGGAAGTAGAGAAGCAGTTTATTGCAAGCATAGAACAAGCAAACAAAAAACTGAAAGCATTGAAACCTAAAGGCAGAAAGGAAAAGTAATGGCATTTTTACACGACATATTCAATAATCCATTTGCTAAACGTGCTTTGGCACAAGTTGATATACCAAATTGGATTAGCGACAATTTAAAATTTGAACAAAGACCATATCAGAT
>DAIRET010000022.1:0-24143 GCA_036795455.1 Ignavibacteriaceae bacterium | reverse complement strand
ACGGGACAAACCAGTTTTTCCGAATTTACATTGGGAGGAGATAGTGAAAATCCCCTTCCTGTTGAACTGAACTCATTTACCGCAAAAGTTGAGCGAAACTCCGTCTCGCTAACCTGGCAAACATCAACCGAAGTTGATAATTACGGCTTTGAAATTGAAAAATCTGAAAATTCAAACGTCAAAAGTAAAACGTGGCAAACGGTTGGGTTTATTCAAGGACAAGGGAATAGTAATTCTCCGCATTCATACTCTTTTACTGATGAAAAATTAAATTTTGGCAAATATAGTTACAGATTAAAGATCATCAATACCGACGGCTCTTTCGAATATAGTCCGGTAGTTGATGCGGAGATTGGACTTCCAAACGAATATTATTTGTCTCAAAACTATCCGAATCCATTTAATCCGACTACGAAGATTGAGTATCAGTTACCCGTCAATTCAGAAGTGAAGATTGAACTTTATTCTATTACCGGAGAAAGAGCAGCAACGCTCGTGAACCATCAGCAAGAAGCCGGATATTACACGATAGAAGTGAATGCATCAAAGTTACGATTGGCATCGGGGGTATATGTTTATAGGATGGTAGCAGCTAATAACTCGAATGCAAAGACCTATATAAATACAAGAAAATTAGTAGTGTTAAAATAAAACTTTAGGAGTTTTTATGAAGACCTTTTTACCGATCGTCATTATCGTTTTTGTTTTGTGCGGAAACAGTCTTGCCCAACTATCCGGAACCAAAACTGTCGGAAGCGGTGGTGATTACGAAACCATTGCCTCGGCTATTACCGCACTTAACAGTTCGGGAGTCGGTTCCGGCGGAGTAACTTTTAACATCGCTGCCGGACATACTAAAAATATCACCTCAACAATTTCATTAACTGCAACCGGCACTTCTTCAAATCCAATTGTTTTTCAGAAAAGCGGTTCGGGTAATAATCCAAAAATCACAAGAACTGATTATGGAGAAAAAGCTACTTCTGCAGTAGGTGGTGATGGAGATGCTCTCATCAAAATTGAAGGCTCCGATTATGTTACATTCGACGGAATAGATTTACTGGCGAACGAAAATGCAATTGAATACGGCTATATGTTTCATAAACCAAGCGGAACTAACGGCTGCCAGAATATAACTATAAAGAACTGTACAATTGAGATGAAAAAAAACAGTGATTACGTTATAGGAATTTATATTGGTAATGGAACAACATCACCTAATGGTAATGCAGGAGTAACTGTAACATCGAATGATGGAAAAAATCAAAATATTACAATAATTTCCAATACGATTAAAAACGTTTTTATTGGCATTTATAGCTTAGGATACAATAACTCTACATATTATGATAATAATATAACGATAGGCCAAAGCGGTGCAGGTAATACAATCCAATACTTTGGGGCTGAAAGTAGTAATGTCCCCTATGGAATCTTTTTTCTATATGTAAACAATCCTACTGCATCTTATAATACTATCATAAGCTCAGACCAATGTGCTTATCCATATGGAATACTATTTAATAAACCAACTTTTCAGAATGCAATTTCTGGAGATGTAATCGCAAACAATAACAACATAACTTTATCCAGTTCTATTGGAACAACAAACTATATTTACAATAAGAATGGTGTGACTTCCGAAACATACAGTAACAACACGTTTTCATCAGGCACAATTTCATCAACTTCCACTACATATCTCATTTATTCCGATAACAATACTTCTAATAAAACGATTTCGGGTAATCAAACAAGCGGAAGTTTTATAACATCGGGAAATTTATATTGTTATTACAATTCAAATGGTCCATTTGGTTCTGGAACAGAAGCTGTTTACAATAACAATTTTTCCAATATCCAGATAGGTAGTTCCTCTTCAATGACTGTTATTTATGCGATGGGCGGATACTATACAAGAAATATTTATAACAATACATTTTCACACTTGACCGGTGGTTCCGGAAATACATATGCAATCTACAGCACAACTTCAAGTCAAAGCAATATTTACAATAATGCCATAAATAACATCACGGCGGCAGGAATTATTCGTGCTGTATATGCAGGTGGAAGTAATATTAATATATATTTAAATCATATACATACCATTAACACTTCAGGTTCTGAATTAATCGGTCTCTACTATAACGGTTACGGAACTTCTCACTTATATAGAAATCAGATTTATAATCTATCAAGTAGTGCAGCTTCATCTGTTAAAGTGTATGGAACATATTATGCAACAAACTCATATAGCAGTTTTGACTTATATATTTATAATAATTTTATTTCTGACTTAAAAGCTCCTAATTCCGATGGGACAGATAATGCGGTAGCAGGAATTTATTTTTCGGAAATCGGTGGATCAAATAATAAATTTTTAGGCATCTATTTCAACACTATTTTCCTAAATGCATCAAGTTCAGGGACGAATTTCGGGAGTGCCGGCATCTATTCTCATTCCAACAATAACATTGATTTGCGTAATAATATTGTTATTAACAATTCAACCCCCTCAGGTTCTTATAAAACAACGGCATTAAGGAGAAGCGGAACGGATTTATCTACTTATTCAACAAACTCAAATAGTAATTGTTTTTATGCCGGAACCCCCGGAGCAAATAACCTGATTTATTATGATGGAACAAATTCGGATCAGTCTATTACCGATTTCAAAAACCGGGTAACTCCCAGAGATGAATATTCGTTTTCAGAAACTCCGCCATTTATAAACAGCAGTTCAACCCCGTATAATTTGCATATTAGTTCGGGAACTGCTACAAGAGTGGAGTCGGGGGGTGTTCCAATAAATACTCCGATCACAATCAGTAACGATTTTGATGATAATGCACGGCATAATTATTATCCCGATGTGGGTGCAGATGAAGGCAATTTTACTTTGCTGGATGAGAATCCTCCATATATTTCCTATGAATCTATGGGAACCGGTGGCAATGGTTCTACACGGATTTTCAGGGATGTTATTATTGTTGATCCGAGCAATGTAAACACAACGAGCGGAACCGCACCCAGAGTTTACTATAAAAAATCTACTAATGCTAATGGTTATGTAGGTAATACCAGCACAGATAATGGTTGGAAATGGGTCGAAGGTTCCCTTAACGAAGGTGTTTTTAACTTTACTATTGATTATACAAAATTAACTGATGGAGGAGTTTCACCGGGAGATGTTATTCAATATTTTGTAGTTGCACAAGACCTTGCTTCCACACCGCACATTAAAATTAACTCGGGAATTTTTGATTCTCCCCCTACAAGCGTTAACCTCGGTTCATCAGCTTTTCCTATTACCGGAACAATAAATAATTATAACATCCTGCAGTCAGTAAGCGGCGAAATTTTAGTTGGTTTTGGGCAAACCTATACTTCATTAACTGCAAATAGTTCCTCCGGTTTATTCAAGGCAATAAACGACAGAGTTGTTACCGGCAATATCACTGCTAAAATAACTTCCGACATTGAAGAAACGGGGGAAGTTGCACTGAACGAATCTCTTGAAGAGGTTCTATACACTATCTCTATCCAACCGAAAGATGCAAATAGCAGAGTAATCCACGGCAATTCTGTTAACGGTTTAATTACATTTAACGGTGCGGATAAAGTTACGATTGACGGCTCATACGGAAGTGATAAATATCTTTTGCTCTTCAGAAATAGAAACAATTCTGCACCCGTATTGACCTTTAAAAACGGGGCTTCACAAAACACAATTAAAAGCGTTGTTGTAGAAGGGGGTTCAAGTTCGGCTTATAACGGAACTATCTTCTTCAGTTCCGGTAACAACGAAAACAATATTATTCAGGATTGCTTTATCGGTAACGTAAACAACGATTTGAGATCAAGATATGGTATTTATTTCGGTAATTCAACAAACTCAAACAACACAATTACAGGAAACACAATCTACGATTTCTTAAGTGCCGGAATTTATTTATACAGTTTAAATGGAGGATTAATCGAAAAGAATGAAATCCTTTTGGAGGTTGCTTCAACTTTTACGAATGTTAATGGTATACTCATTTCTGATCCGGGTACGGAGGTTCTTACGATTTCCAAAAATAAAATTCATTCTCTTAACGGAACTGCATCATCCGAAATAAAGGGGATTTATTTATCAAATTCTTTCAGCAGCGGAAAGATTTCGATTGAGAATAATTCTATTATTTTATCTCCAACAACAACCGGTACAGTTGATGGAATTGACATTGCTATGTATACCAATAATTATATTAACCTTTATTACAATTCAATTTATATTGGCGGCAGCTTAACTTCCGGCAGCAGTAAAAGTTATTCATTAAGGAAAAGAGAGGAAGTAGGCACTCTTAGTATTAAAAATAATGTTTTTTATAACTGCAGGTACAATAACGGAGGGAGTGGGGCTCACTATTCGATTTACTTAAGCAATACCACTGGTGTATTGAATTCTAACTATAATGATTTTTACGTTAACGGCATTGGAACGGTTCTGAGTTATTGGTTAAATTCTGACAAATACACTTTGGCGGATTGGCAAACTGCAAGCGGGCAGGATGCGAACTCTATTAATCAATATCCAAAATTCTTATCTGAAACAAGCCTCAAACCTTTATCGGGTTCACCTTTAGCCTCTGCAGGGACGCCTGTTACAGGAATTACAACAGACATCGAAAATGTTAGTAGAAACGGATCAACTCCAACAATCGGGGCATATGAAAACACAGTTTCTGAAGCGGCATTAGATTGGTGTAACTTACACGATCCCGCAAATGCAAGCCGTTTAGAGGGAGAAGGACTAACAGTATATGCGCGTGTTTACAAAGACGGTGTTACAAATGGTTCCGGACAGGGTGCCGGAATAACTTGCTGGATTGGATATAGTTCACTCAATACAAATCCCAACACATGGACAAATTGGAAATCTGCAACTTATAACGGAGATGCCGAAAACAACAGAGATGTTTATACTGCATGGATTGGTGCTAACTTAGCTCCCGGTACTTATTACTATGCAAGCAGATTTTTAATTGAAAACGGTCAATATCAGTATGGAGGTCTCAGCACCGACGGCGGCGGTTTCTGGAATGGAACAAGTTATGTCTCGGGAGTATTAACTGTTGAAACAAATAATATTCCTATTATTACACTTATTCCTCCGGTTACACCACCGGAATACCCTTCGGTAAAAAGAAGAAATAGTACGGAATTCAAAGGGAGAGTTGAAGTAACTCAAGTAACTACAAAAGAATTCGAATCTCCCGCTATTACAATGCACTTTGTTTACAATACTACGGATACACCCCCATCTACCTGGCCTTCCTCAAATAAAATTGAGGCGGAGTTCGTTCAAAAAGTAGATAATAAACATGAATATACAGGTGATGTCGGTAGTGAACTTCAGGTAGGAACATATTATGTCGCAACAAAAGCAACACTTCCAAGCGGAACAACTCAATACGGAGGACACAGTTCCTCCGGCGGTGGAATTTGGAATGGAACCACTAACGTATCAACAAGATTAGATATTACAGAGAACTCATCAAGCGAGCCAAATTCAAATAATACAATTCATCCACCGATAACACCCAATAATTTAAATGCTGCTACCAAAGTTAATAATACGGTGTTTGCAGTAGGTGATTACGGTACTTTTGTTAAATCTACTGATGGCGGTACAACATTCAGCACGAAACATAAGATTGACGGGTTTAACGGACGCTTATATGGATTGGATTTCTCCTCAGAATCCGTAGGTTACACATGCGGAGTTGATAGTTATGGAAATGGGGTTATCGGTAAGACTACAAACGGCGGTGAAAACTGGTGGATTGGAGAACCGGTTGATGGCAGCGGAAATAAATTCGCAACCGGCAGCCCGGTATCATCAATAATCTCAGATGAAGAGATGGGGAAAGTAATTGCTTTTTTAGAGTTAAATCAGGCTGATGGTTTTAAATGTTTTGAATCTACTAACGGTGGAACAAGCTTTATAGATAAATCAGAGACTTATCCGGACATAGACATAAATAAAGCGAGAAAATTTGGGACTAATGATTTATGGGCTGTTGGAAATGGAGGAATAGTATCTTATCAATCAGGATCCGGAACATGGGGCGGTCCATCATCTACAGGGGCTCCGAGTAATGTAAACTTTAAAGATATAGCCAAAAACTCGTCGGGTAAATTAGTTGCTATTGGAAGCGGAAAGATTTATGTCTCTCTTGACGGCGGCTGGAGCTGGCAGGAGAAACTTAATGTCGGCTCTGAATTAGTTTCGGTTAAATTTTTTGCAGACAGCGATTCCAGAATTTGTGTTGTTGGACAGGATGGAGTTGGCTTATACTCAATCGATGGTGGGGAAACTTGGGGTTATAGTTCTTGGGTTGATGTATTTAATCCAAACACTTTAAATGTAATAGTTGATAAAGATGAAAATAATGCATTGATTGTTGGTGATGCCGGAACAATTGCTAAAACTACCAATGGAGGAGAAACTTTCAGCAATGTTCAAACAAGAGCGTTTAACGGGAACAACTACTCTATTCAATCCCCCGGCGAAAACAATCTTATTGTTGCAAATGATGACGGTTTATATAAATCAACAAATCAAGGGTCAAATTGGAATAAAATAAACCTCCCTTCAAGTTTTTCGGGTAAAATGACAGATATAAAAATGGTTACATCGTTGATTGGTTTTGCTGTTTCTCCCGAAGGGAATACAATTTTAAAAACTACAGATGGAGGTAATACATGGAATATTCTAAGACAGGATAATCAAAATATTAAACTAGAAAGCCTTCATGTAATTGATCAAAATAAAGTTATTGCATGGGGAAGCGATAACATTAATAACGTAATGTTGGTTTCAACGGATCAAGGAGCTACATGGAAACAAGAGAGCGCTGGTCTTAGCTTGGGAGGGAATGAATTAGTAAGTTTAACAGATAATAAGGATGGTAAACTTTTTGCGATTGTTAGAACAGGTAGTATCGGAGCTTTCGGATTTACTTCAAATTATCAATTACTGGTTTCAACAGATAACGGGTCTAATTGGGATGAAAATCATAGTAATGGCATTATTCAAACATTAGATGTTAATTTTTCCAACGCAACGAATGGAATTATGGTTGGAGAAGGAGTTCAATTTACAACTGACGGTGGTAATAATTGGACTGAAGCCAGTATACCAACTAATAATAGTTTAACAA
Source organism: Ignavibacteriaceae bacterium (assembly GCA_036795455.1). GTDB lineage: Bacteria > Bacteroidota > Ignavibacteria > Ignavibacteriales > Ignavibacteriaceae > DAIRET01. The sequence goes on along the minus strand of DAIRET010000022.1, from coordinate 16,932 downwards.
AGGTCGAATTTCTTTCAACAAACGTTGCTGTTGCAAACGACGATAAAGGAGGTGTTTTCTGGACTTCAGACGGAGGTAGAAACTGGAAACAAATGGAATCAAATACAAATAAAGAAATAAAGGATGTTCATCCTATTAACTCAGGTTCACTATTGAAACCACTTAATGGAACGGTAACAGGTTACTTTGTAGGTAATGACGGGCTTGTAATTAAATCTACCGATGAATTATTACCTGTTGAATTGCTAACCCTTTTCACAAGTATTAAAAATAATTCCGTCACTTTATTCTGGGAAACAGCTACCGAAGTTGATAATTACGGCTTTGAAGTTGCGAGATGTGAAAATTCAAACGTAAAAGGTGAAACGTGGCAAACGGTTGGGTTCGTTCAAGGACATGGAAATAGTAATTCAGTCAAATCTTATTCCTTTACAGATAAAAACTTAAAAAGCGGAAAATATTTATACCGATTAAAAATGATTGATACCGACGGTTCATTTGAATATAGCAATGAAGTTGAAGTTGATGTAACTCTACCGACTGAATTTACTTTAATGCAGAATTATCCGAATCCTTTTAATGCTCAAACGAAAATTAAATTTACCATTCCTCCCGGTGCAAATAATAACAAGGTTACTTTGAAATTATTTAATATATTAGGAGAGGAAATTAAAACTCTCCTAAATGAAGAGCTTGAAGCGGGATTTCACGAAGTGGATTTTAATGCATCAAACTTAGCTTCCGGTGTTTTTATTTACCGGATAGAATGGGATGATAAATTTAAAGTCAAGAAAATGATGATGATTAAATAATTCTCGAAAGTTAAATAAAGATGGATGATTGATGAGAAAAGTATTTCTACTACTAATATTTGGATTAAATTCATACTTAATATTTCCTCAATCACTTTCGGAATTGTTGGCATTAAAAGTAGCCCCTGAGCTTCTTTCCGAAATCATTAAAGGTAAACCGGAATTATCAAACCTTGAGAGCGTTTCTACTGCTTTATTAAACAAAAATGTTGTTTATAAAACTGAACAGGGAGTATTTGAATGTGTGATAAGAATAAAGGAAAACAGCAACATAAAAAACCTTCCCATCCAAATTAATTCTTTTTCAAAAAACTTTGCGGCAGCAAGGTTGACAGTTGACGAGTTAATAAAACTGGTTGAGGATCAAAACATTATTTACATTTATCCCGGTGAAGTATTTTATCCTACAAACGATGTAGCGAAAGGGTTAATCGGCGCTAATCTGGTTAATTTAGGCTACATAAACAATATCGAATACTCAGGTAAAGATGTAATTGTTCTGGTAGTCGACACTGGTATTGATTGGAAACATAAAGATTTCTGCGAAATACTTGATGAAACAAAAAGTAGAATTCTTTTTATTTGGGATCAAACAGATGTAAGAAATACAAACACTCCTGAAGATAGGGACGACTATAATTTTTCAGGTTTGGATTATGGAGTTGAATACACCCAAATCGAGATAAATGATGAGTTAGATGGTACACCAACCGGAGTAGTTCTTCAGACAGATGCAAATGGTCATGGAACACATGTCTCCGGTAGTGCTTGCGGTAATGGAGCTAATTCAGAAAATGCAAATTATAAGTATGCAGGTATTGCCCCTGAAGCCGACATTGTTTTTGTAAAGGCAGGAGCAAGTTCTTTCTCTACCGTAAATCTTCTTAATGCGCTTGAATATGCAAAAGGAATTGCAAACTCAACCGGTAAACCTGTTGTTGTCAACATGAGTCTTGGTGGACATGGGAACGCACATGATGGAACAAGAGACCTTGACGAAAAAGTTGATGAATTTACATCTTCGGGTAATGGTAGAGTTGCTGTTATCTCGGCAGGGAATGAGGGTTCTAGTTTAATCCATATTTCAGGAACTGTTAATTCAGGAAGCGAAGCTACTATATCATTCAGTGTACCGGTTTATACTCCATTTGCTGGAATTTACAATGATTATTTCCTTTTTGACTTGTGGTGGAATAATGACGATGATGTCTCTGCAACGGTTTACACTCCTAATGGATACTCTCATACACAGACCGCAGGTACATCCGGTACAGGTCAGACTAATGACGGTTATGTTTACATTTACAATAGTACTGATGCAAGTCATACAAATAATGATAGAAGAATTCAGCTACAAATCTATGATGGTGTTGAAGCCAATCCACCTACTGTTGGAGTTTGGGAATTAAAAGTACAGAATAATTCTGCTAATACGATGGAGTATCATGGGTGGCTGTATAGTAAAACTATGAATACTTCACTTGTCGGAGCCAATTCACAATACACAATAGGATCACCGGGTACAGCTATTTCAGCTATTACAGTGGGCTCATATGTAAGTCGTTGGCGATGGTATGCAAGCAATAATTTAAATTATAGTTACGGCAGCCCTGACCGTTCAGACGATATTTCAAGTTTTAGCAGTATAGGACCAACGCGCGATGGTCGTCAAAAACCGGATATCACTGCTCCGGGTCAAGCTATTATTTCTTGTACTTCTTCTGATGCAAGTATTACCGCCAGTAATATAATCGACGGTCATTATCACAAAAATCAAGGGACAAGTATGGCTTCACCCGTTTGTGCAGGTGCGGTTGCTCTGATGCTTGACTATAATTCTAATCTTACAGCAAATCAGATAAAAGATTATTTAACAAATAGTACGAGTTCAGATTCTTATACCGGGGCAGAATTGCCAAACAATTCATGGGGTTATGGTAAGCTTAATGTCTTCAATGCAATCGGAAATATCTATACCGGTTTTGAAACGACATATCAAGAATCTTTTAATTACGATTCCTGGATTTCAACAACAGAAGATAATATTGCAAAATTTGAAAAAATTGCCGTGAGATTTACACCAACTGAGGATGGGCAAGTTACCGGTGTATTCTTTCATCCTTCCTCTACTGTAAACCTGACAGGGAGTATAAGTTTTAATATTTATACTGATAATAGCGGGTTTCCGGGCGTTCTTTTGTCGGCAGGTTCTACAACAGTGGAACCTGATGAGATTCATAAGTATAGCTGGAACTATATTGACTTATCCTCGCAAAATATCTCTGTTAGCGCTGGAACGGATTATCATATAGTTTTAAGTAATGATTTCGGAGATGATCTTTACTTTCAATATGAAAACAGTTCAATAGATAATCGATCTTCAAAGTATGAGCAAGACTTAATTCGTGGGTATCAATGGAATTCATTTACTTCCGGTGATTTTCGATTAAGACCTGTAGTTTCGACAAATAAGTCGGCACTACCGGTGGAGATGAATTCATTTACAGCAGAATTAGTAGGTTCAAAAGTTGAATTGAATTGGCAGACTGCAACGGAATTAAACAATTACGGGTTTGAGATTCAGAGGTCAATTTTAAGTATGAAGCAGTTTGAAGAGTGGGAAGTAGTTGGTTTTATTCAAGGACATGGAAATAGTAATTCAACAAAGGTGTATTCGTTTACAGATAAAAATCCGTCATTAGGAAAGCTAAAGTACAGATTAAAGCAACTAGATACAGACGGAGGATTTTCATATAGTAATGAAATTGAGGTTGATATAACTCCTCCAACTGAATTTACTTTGATGCAGAATTACCCGAATCCATTTAACCCGGTAACTACTATTAGGTACTCAATACCATCTATATTCGGATTCGAGGCATTAACAGTAAAACTTAAGGTATTTGATGTTCTTGGGAATGAAATTGCAACCCTTGTAAATGAACCGAAAACTCCCGGAAATTATGAAGTTAAATTCGAGACCGGAAAACTTTCGAGCGGCATCTATATCTATAGATTAGAAAGCAAAGGTATGATACAAGTCCGCAAGATGATGTTGTTAAAATAACTTGTATTTTTAATACTAATCAAATTGTTTTACTGTATCAGCAGGTATTATGGGAGTTAATTATGAGACTTAAACGTAGTAAATCTGTTACGAAAATACCGGCATTGTAAAAATTACATGTCATATTTTCCATTTTTTCAGGGGAGATGTACTAGTCTCTTAAAAATAGCTTTTTTTTTTGGCATTAATATTGGGTTCTTTCAGTCAAAAAGAATTAGGTTGTGGGTCAACAGCAATTATTACTTATAGTTTTATCGGTCATTATCATTGGAATTGCGATAGTTATAGCACTTTCTTTGATTGAAGAAAACCAAGCAGAGACAAACAAAGACGGTATTTACGCAGATAATATTAATATTGCTTCTTTGGCACAACAATACTTTAAAAGATTGAAAATGTTGGGAGGAGGAGAATTTTCCTTTGTTGGTTTCAGAATTCCTTCTCCGCTATTAGAAACTGAAAACGGTTACTACTCCGCTACGGGGGCGTCTGAAGGAGAAATTTTAATTACCGGTATAGGTAAGGTTCAGGATACAGACGGGAAAGTATACAAGATAGAAACAAAGGTTACAAACTACGAGATAAAAACAATATCTGTAACCAAAATAACACCTGGGGAATAGAAATTTAAGAATTGATAATCTTTCAATAACATAAAATAACTAACAACAATAAAACAACTTATTTAGGAGGTACCCAATGGGTCAACAACAATTATTACTTATCGTGCTTGGTGTAATTATAGTTGGTATCGCTATTGTAGTCGGTATTAACTTATTCACTGCTAGTTCAGTTGAAGCTAACAAAGATGGTTTGGTAGCAGACAATTTAAATATTGCTTCTTTAGCACAGCAATTCTATAAAAAACCTGCTGCAATGGGTGGCGGAGACAATACCTATACAGGTTGGACAATTCCTGCAAATTTACAATCTTCAGCTAACGGTTCATTTGCCGCAGTTGTAGCCGCACAACAGGTTACAATAACCGCAACAGGTAATGTCCAGGATGCCGATGGAAATGTTTATCAGGTTGTAACAACCGTTACTCCAACTGGTCCCGGTGGTGGTATTTCAACTGCTACGCCTACATTAGTAGCAGCTGCCGGTGGTGAAGAATAACAATAATTAAATCGAAAAATTCGAAAACCATTTTTTCAAGGGTTGATAACTCCGGTTATCAACCCTTTTGTATATTTGGTTATACAAAATTTAATTAAAGAAATGGCTCAAGTGTTGTAGTTTTTCAATTTTATTTATTATATTTTCGGTAACATAATTAAAGAGTCTTTAATCATTATATAAAGAATATGGTAGAGTGTCGATTTGCAGCCGAGAATGTTCACGGCAAATTAATAACCGGTTCGATTACAGCGGATTCTTTCAGAGAAGCTAAGAAAAAAATTAGAACGCTTGCTGAAAAGAATCAGCTTAAAGTTAAAAGCATCGATAAAAAAGCGAGTTTTCTTTATAAAGCAAGAAAAGGTAATGAGAAACCGATAAAAGGAGAACAAAAAGCTTTTTCCCGCGATGAAGTAGTGGAAGCATTAACAAGGCTTGGCTACCAGGTTCTTTCCGTTAATAAAAATTTAATAAGCTATTCCGCCAAACCACCAAATGCCGATATTGTTACTTTCGTTAAAATTAGTGCCGAACTTCTTGACCAGAAACTTTCGTACGGTGAAATTCTTACTCTGCTTATTAATGATACAGAGAACAAAACTCTTAAAGAAACACTCCGCGAAATAAATACAGAGTTGAGAAAAGGAGGAGACAGCCAAACTGTGTTCCTGAGGTACCAATCAGTGTTCGGTAAATTTACTTCATATATGCTGGGGCTTGCATCTAAAAGCGGTAATATGTCGGAGATTTATAAAGCAACGGCGAAGTTTCTTGAAAGACAACAGGAATTCAGAAAGAATATAAAAAGCGCGTTAATTAGTCCTGCAGTAACAATTTTCGTTTTACTGTTAGCTGTAATTTACTACGTCGGTTACATCTTCCCGGAAACTGCAAGGATGTTCGTTAGGTTTAAAATCGATCTTCCACCAATGACGGCAGTAACACTAAAATTTGCGGATTTTCTTAATGCCAATATCTACATAATACTTGCTGTTATAGTTATACCGCTAATTGTTTTTTTTCAGTTTATCAAAACTAAAAAAGGGAAATACTTTCTTGATAGAGCGATGTTAAAAATACCGATTATTGGCGGTTTAATTCACAAAACGACAATTGAAGTATTCTGCCGGGTCTTTTATACTCTTTACAGCGGTTCAGCAGAAAGCATTGAACCGATACGAATTGCAGCGGAAGCGACCGATAATGCGTACTTTGAAGATAAAATTAAAAATGTTGCAATTCCTCTTATGATAAAAAAAGGTATTGGAATTACGGATGCATTTGAACAATGCGGTGTTTTTACAGACACTGCTATTTCAAGGTTTCACTCCGGCGAAGAAACCGGTACAATTAAAAATACGGCTCTTCAACTGGCAAATTATTACGAGAGCGAAACAGTTTTCAAATTGAAAAATATTATTGAATTAATCCAGGTTATTATTGCAATGATAATTATGATAGTTATGATTGCACTTACGCTGGTTTCTGCAGAAACTGCAACGGTAAAACCGAAAACACCGGGGCTGGCAGAATTATTAAGTAACTTTGTTAGTAAATTTGTATGATTGACTCAACAATAGAACTAACCGATAAAATCGGTTATCTTCTTTTTAAAAAAGGTATAATTGATGCTTCAGTACTTGAGAATGCTCTAAATATAAAGAATAAAGAGAATTCCAAAGTTAAAAGAAGTATCGCACAGATATTGGTTCAGGATTTCAACTACGATCACGATACAATATTTCGTGAAGTCGCCGCTCTATTTGCGTTCAGGGAACTTGACATTAATGTTGCCGAAGTTCCTTCCGAGAAATTAAATGCACTCAAGTTAATGATAAATAATGCAGGGGAAACTCTTAAACAGCTAATGCTTACACAAAGAGTAATTCCTTACGCTTATGATGAAAGACAAAAAGATAAATTAATTCTTGCCGCTGTTGATCCTACTGAAAGGATGATCCCCAAAATAGCTTTCGGACTGAATGCAAAAAAGTATGAAGTTTACTTTATTAGGAAAAAAGACTACGACCTATTAATAGAAAGAATATTTCCCCCTGAAAACGAATACCTAAAACTATTGGAAGAAATCCCTTCCGAAATGTCTATGGAAGAGGATACGGAAAAAACTCTTTCGGAAGAGGAACTTGATGCCGAAATAAATAAGAGTGCGCTAATCAATTTGATTGAAGCCTCTCTTGTTGAAGGTGTTAGAAAAGGTGTGAGCGATATTCACTTTGTTCCGCTTAGCAATAAAAGAACCGATATAGTATTCAGGCTTGATGGAATTCTTCAAACATGGCATATCCAGGAAAATACTTCCCCGGAAGCAGTTATTGCGGTTGTTAAAGACCGTGCTAGAGGACTTGATAGATTCGAAAGAGAAAAAGCCCAGGACGGTTTTATTCAAAGAGAAATTGACGGGCATATTATAAGGTTCAGAGTGTCGGTTCTACCTATGGTAGGAACTGAGTTGAAGAATAAGTTCGAAAGTATTGTTATAAGAATTCTTGACGACAGAAAAGTTATTAAAGATTTAAGTAAACTCGGATTGACCGGCTATGCAAAAGCAGCGTTTGAAAAAGCGATTCGTCAGCCACAAGGAATGGTCATTCTTACCGGTCCTACCGGAAGCGGAAAAAGTACTACGCTTGTTGCCGCACTTTACCAGGTAATTGATCCTACCGTAAATACATTAACTGTTGAAGACCCGGTAGAGTACGTTATTGAAGGAGCCCGCCAGCTTAAAATCGGTTTTAAAATGAATTTTGAACAAGCTATTAGAGCTATTCTGAGGCATGACCCGGATATAGTACTTGTAGGTGAGATGAGAGATAAGGAAACAGCAGAAGTTGCTATCAAACTTGCTAATACGGGACACTTAACTTTTTCAACGCTGCATACTAACGATGCACCGAGTGCAGTTGCCCGTTTATATAAAATGGGTATCGAACCATTTCTTATTGCTTATGCAATTAACATTATCGTTGCTCAAAGGTTGATCCGGAAACTATGCAACAACTGTAAAAAACAGGTTACTGACTTCCCGGAAGAGTATTACAAAGCATTGGGACTTGACGTAGAAGAGTGGAGGAAACTGACAATATACGAAGCAGTCGGATGTGACAAGTGCAGCAACACCGGTTATAAAGGTCGTCTGGCTATTCACGAAGCACTATATTTTACAAAAGATTTAAAGCAGATAATTCTCCGCTCCGGTTCCGAGGTTGATGAAGAAAAAATAAGGCTTCAGGCTAAAAAAGACGGGACTTTAAATTTAAGAGAAAGCGGACTCGAAAAAGTAAAACTTGGTATTACTTCGCTTGAAGAAGTTATTTCAGGTACAAGCGACGAGTAACAGGCAAGATTATGAATGAAGATATAAAACAGATAATAGGAAAATTTGTTCTTACAATCCCCGAACTGTATCAAGGGCAGGAAAGAATAAATTACATTATTGAGAAGTATAATGTTTTTTCCGAACAGGAAAGAATTGCGATGAGAAGGTATCTCAATAAAGTCCTTACAACGATGATTGAGATGGAAGCGTCCGATATAGAGATCGGCGGCTTCGGTTCGGACGGTTTTATCTGGATGAGAGTATATGGGAAGAAGCAAAGAGTAAAAGAAATACCACGCTTTTCTATGGATGAGTTCGCAGTAATAATTATTAATCTACTCAACGAAAACCAGAGGCGTTACCTTACTGTTACAAAAAGTCTTGACTTCAGTTATACTTTTAGGTACGAAAGAAAACAGGAAGATGTTAGATTTAGAGCGACTACTTATTTCGATCTTGATAATCTTGCTTTAAATATGAGGGCAATCAGTCCTAAAATACGCCCTATCGAAACTCTCGAATTCCATCCGAACTTAATTAAAACGATGAGCCATACTTACATCAAGTTCGGATTAACACTCGTTACGGGTATTACCGGCTCCGGTAAATCATCAACGCTGGATTCAATAATCGATTTCCATAATAAAATTGATCCGTGTCAAATTGTAATTATTGCTTCACCTATCGAGTTTGTTCATAAATCAAACATGTCAATTATAAAACACAGAGAAGTAGGAAGGGATGTTCTTTCTTTTAAAGACGGTGTTGTACAGTCATTACGCCAGGACCCCGATATAATTGTTATAGGTGAAATGCGTGACCCGGATACTATACTTGCATCGCTTGAAGTAACGGATACAGGTCATAAAGTTTTTTCAACGCTGCACACATCGTCGGCAGTTGAATCGATTGACAGAATAATTGCTGAAGTGCATCCGAGCGAGCAGGACCGGGTTAGAAACCGTTTGGCTGACGTACTTGTCGCTGTGGTTTCTCAAAAACTTGTTCCTACTTTAAACAATAAACTTGCACTTGCAAAAGAAACACTAATTGTAAATTCGAGTGTTAAAGCTGCCATTAAAAATAATAACACGAGCGAGATTTACCTGATGATAAATCAGGGCGGGCAGTATGGAATGAACACAATGGAACAGGATTTAAAACGTCTTTACTTAAACAAAAAAATATCGCTTGAAACTGCGATGGCATATGCAAACAATAAAACAAGAATGCAACAAATTCTATCGGCTTAATTGATGAAACAGATACTTTGCTTATACTGCGAGGGAACCGACACGAAAATTGCGGTTTTCACAAAAGAAGAAAACAGCATTAAAGTTATTAAAGCGTTTTCTCTTGATACTATGGGCAGCGGGTCATTGGAAACGGGAATGCAGTCAAATCCTCAAAGTTTCCTTGAATCCGATGCAGGTGTAATGCTTGATGGAATTGAAGGAGCGGCAATTTCTGCACCTACTTCAAGTTCTCTTGTAGAAGTAATGATGAATTCCGAATTAATAGGGCTAAAATTAAACAAACTTGAGTTTATACCTGTACTTACAGAACCTGCTATTTATTACCAGATAATTTCCCGTAAAACACAGGAATCAAAAACGGCTACCGGTGAATACATTGACGAAGCAAAACTTAAAGAGAGAAAACTTGACAAACAGAATTACGGCTTTGTTGAGCTTGCAGATAGAAGTTCACTAACAGCTTATTTAACAGAGGATATTAGTTGTTTCAAACTAATCAACAATCTTGCTGCCCTGAACGGAAAAAAATTCTATAAAATTACTTCAGTTAAATGTGCCGAGATTTCACTTGCATACTTTGTTGCAAAACAGAAAAAATTCTTCCCTGATGATTATTCTTTGGTTGTTTACATCGGCAAAGAATACAGCAAACTTGTTTTCATGCACGGAAGAAAGCTGAAGCATATCGGCGCTACCCTGGACGTGGGAACTGCCAACCTGCATACTTACGACGTTTACTTCAGCAAAATATTACTCGAAATGGAAAACGGTGGAATTCCGAATCTTGACAATATTGTAGTGTGCGGTGAAGATGATTCTGAAAACCTGATGTTATCTTTTTACGGAACATTCCCCGAAGCTGATGTTAGCAGGCTTGAGTTCGACAATGTATCCTTGAACGGAATAAGCAGTGATGTTAAAGCAAAAATATCTTCTTTCAGCGTTCCGATTGCCGCTGCAAATGAATATTTTGAAGAACAGGCAAAGCAGTATAAAGGATTAAATCTTCTACCGAACTATATTAAGGAAGAACAAAAAATCTTTCAATTCGGATGGCATGGTTATCTCATATTGCCGTTACTGTTTTTTACTGCTTTTTATCTTACAATGCAAATACTTACAAGTCAAGCTGAGATAAATAAACTGAATACCGAAATTCAACAGCAGAGCGATTTGAAGAAACAGAACCTTGAGATATTAACTCAGATTGAAGCGCTTGATGCCAGAATAAGCAGCTTCGATCAAACGCAGGCTATACTTGATTCTGTAAGCGCTGGTACTGAAATATGGGGAAAGTTGGTAGAAGAAATCGCCGACTTTATCAGGGCAAAAAAGAATTTTTGGATAAGAAATATAACGGTTGAACCGGGCAATATAATTAAGATTGAAGGGCATGCATTAAACAAGTTCGTTTTAACAGAATTTGCTACGAATATAGAATCGGCTACGCTTAGAAATATTATTTACGAACCGATCCGTGAAAAAGATGCTTATCGATTTACACTTGATTTTAACTTAAAAGGTTTAGTAAGAGATGCGGAATGAATAGGAAGCTGAAAAATACTCTTGCTCTTGTCGTTGTCTGGATACTATTAGCAGTATTCGGATTCGGGTACAATTTTTTTATTCAACAAAGTAGTGTAAAAAAGAAAACAAAAGAACTGAATAGTCTTAAAGCTTTTGTTTACGACCCGAATGTCCTTAAAACCCAACTTGAAGAAAAAATTGTTAAAGCTGCAACGCTTGATTCGGTTCTTGCAGCAAGAAAGTTTAATATTCCAAAAAATCTTTCGGTACATAAGTTTTATGATTTTATTAATTCTCTTACTTCCAAACTTTCAAGCGAAGCCAAATTAAACATAGAGTATGCCGAACAGAAACAGTATAAAGAGTTTTTCTATTATCTTTACAAGATAACCGGCGTTTCAACCTTTTCAGACTTTTTCCAATTGGTTTATGCTATAGAAAAAAGCAAAGAGTTAAAGAAAATAAAGGATGTTAAGGTAAACAATTTTATTTACGCCAGTGAAAACGATAAACCGAAATATCTTGTTAGTTTTACAATTATCGCGGGTGCTTATTTTTCCGATAACGATAGATTTACAACAGGTGATTTTCTGGAAAACAAATTAACCGCAAGGTCTCTGTACGACGTTTTCTATCCGTTAATCCGTACAGAAATACCGCCGAACTACGATATGCTTCTTGATGTTCAGGGAGCAAGATTATTAGCATTGGTTCCCGAAGGGGCATTCGTATCCGATTCACGGGGAAACTCGTATCTTCTGATGGAGGGTGATGCAGTGTATTTAGGCTATCTAACCAAGATTGACTATACTGCTAATATTGTTCGGTTTATACTAAACAAAGGGGGAATAGTTGAAAAAATTGAATTGGAACTGGAAAAAGAGATTATAATCAAAGAGCGTTGAAAATGAAGAAAATAGCTATTATAATTTTTATGGTCGGTTTATTTTGCGGGTTTTTAAAACCGCAGGATTACCTTGAAAAACAAATCAGCGGGTACACCCACCCTGATGAGCTTGTTACTCTTTCTGCTAATTTGAAGTTCAACCAGGCAATTGAACTTCTTAACGCAATCAGCGAAAAAAGGACAGGAAGAAAAGTTGTTTCATTAGTTGAAAAGAATGACCCCATTGGTATTGAGATTACCTCAATGCAATGGGAAAAAGCTCTTACTATTATTGTTCAATATGCAAATTTGATTTATGAAAAAACACCTGAAGTATGGATAATAAAACCGAAAACAGAAATTAAAGATGACCGTACTTTCGATACATACGCATCGGTACATGAACGGGAAATTAAAATATCGGCGGTATTTTTTGAACTTGACCTTGAAGAACTAAAGGAGCGGGGTATTAACTGGCAGTTTCTTCTTGGAAAAAGAAACTTTGAATTCGGCGCCGGAATATCAACAACTTCAGAATCAGCAACATCAAGCGATGGTACAGTTGAAAATAGATTCGGAGTTGAATCATCATCGGAATTTAGTGCGGGGAATTTCTTCGGCGAAGCACTCGCTTTCTTCAAATTTCTTGAATCCGAAAAACTGGGTGAAATGATTTCAAACCCGACAATTACTGTTAGAGATAAAACCCAGGGTAGAATTCAAGTGGGTTCCGATTTTTCTGTTAAACAGAGAGACTTTGCCGGTAATGTAACTGACTTTTTCTTCTCAACCGGCTCAATTATAGAAGTAACCCCTTATGCTTATAAAGAAGACGGCGTTGATTATGTGCTCTTAAATCTTAAAGTAGAAAGAAGCAGCGGTTTTCCGTCTGAACTATCAACCGAAATTAGAAAAACAACAGCGAGAACACAGGTGCTTATGCTTGATGGTGAAGAAACCGTTATCGGTGGTTTGTTCTCAACTGAAGATAAAAAAGATAGGGTGGGAATACCTTTCCTGAAAGATTTACCATGGTGGGTTTTCGGTATAAGGTATTTAACCGGAAGCGATAAAGTTAGCACTGTAAAAAAAGAACTTGTTATATTGATTAAAGTTGAACTTCTTCCTACTCTGAAAGAAAGACTTGCTACCCCCGACGAAGAAAGTACGATTAAGAAAGAATTAAATAAACAACGACAACAGTTGAAAATTTATCAAATGGAATCAACTCCTCAATAAACTGAAAATGAGATGGAATCAATTTTAATACTTGATGATGATGAAAAATTGTGTGAGGTGCTTCAAGAAGAGCTTCAGGAAATCGGTTACGATACAAGCTATGTAACCAATGCCGATGCTGCTTTTGAGTATATCGAAAAAAATCAGATTGATATACTTTTGCTTGACCTTAAAATGCCCGGCAAGGATGGATTTTATGTACTTAAAGAGATTAGCCGCAGGGGTTACCAGTTTAAGGTGATTGTGTTAACCGCCTATGCCGACGTTAGAAGCGCAATTGAAGCTACAAGGATGGGAGCATCCGATTTCCTTAGTAAACCGTACGATTTTGATGAACTATTAATTACTATCAGAAAAGTGCTCCAAAAAGACCTTTGAGATGAGAATAAGTTACCGAATCATCTTAATAAACTTCACGATAGTTGTTCTATTACTCGGTGCTTCCGGTATAGCTTTTTACTCGATAATGTTTAAAGTGCTTACTTCCGAACAAACGAAGCAACTCACAAAAGCATCAAACGATTTTATTTTTCATTTTCATTCTAGAACCCAGGACGCCGATGAATCATTTAGTTTGTTCCTGGGGGATGATGGCAACGTTACCCATAGTACAAAAACACTTGACGGTAATATTGATTTCTTTTTCAAGGTTAGAAACGATTCTTTGATTTATCCCGGTACAATTATCCATAAAGATTTTGTAAAAATTCCTCCCGGTGTAATATCCGCCGCCGCATTTAGAAGTTATAACCCTTTTGCTGTAATAAAGAAATATGTAACACCTTCGAAGGAGGAATACCACTACGGTTTCATTTTGAACGAAATGACAATAAATACTCTGTCGCGCAGAACAGGTGCGGACATCGGTTTTTTTCTTGAAGATAATATCGCTTATTACTCAAACGAAGAGCAGAATCAAAAACATTTCTTCCTACTGAACAAAGCATTCGACGAGTTAAATAAAAAAAGCAATTTTGAAATATTTACTGAAGAATCCGGGAATACTTTTTTTATTGCTTCAATTTACCAGTTGAAAAATATTACACCGGTGGGCGGAAAAATGTCGGCTATTATTTTTAACATCTCAACCGAGATGGCGAACCTGCGTGAAACAGCAAGGGATGTAATCATTATACTCGGACTAACAAGTATTGCTCTCTCAATGGTTTTAACCTTACTCTTCACAGGGAAAATAAGGAAACAGATAAAGAAACTGAATGAGGCTACCGAGATTACAAAAAAAGGGATTTTCCAGAACCGCCTGGTTGTTGAAAGTAAAGATGAACTTGGCGATTTAGCAGTGGCATTCAACAGTATGCTTGACGAACTTTCGGAAAGAGAAAAAGCCGAAAGCGAATACACCGAGTTTATTACTTTAATTAATCAAAATCCGACAATAACCGATATTGCCGGCTCTGCCCTCCGGAAAATAATTAGTACGACAAGTTTTACGGTTGGAGCAATTTACTCCGTTGACGATGAAGTTGTACAATATATTGTTTCATTAGGCGTTGATAATAAACTACCGCACAAATCTCCTAACTATAGTTTCTATCAGAATTCTATAAAGAAAATGGAGCCGTTCGAACTTGAGCTTAAAGAAAAACCTGCAATTATTGAAACCGGTTTAACAAAAATTGAAATCCGTTTTGTCCTTATATTTCCGGTAATTTATAATAACAAGGTGATAGCATTATTGGAACTTGGTGCAGTGAATAAGCCGGGAAATAATTCGTTTGATTATATTGAAAGAATTAAAGAACAACTTGCAATAGGGATTGTTAATGCTCTTGCATTCCAAAAACTTGAGAACCTTGTATCCGAGTTGAAAAAACTTAACGAAGAATATCAAAAGCAGAATGTCCAGGTAAAAAACCAAAATGAAACTCTAATCCGGCTTCATAATGAATTAAAAGAGAAAGCGGATGAACTTGAAATTCAAAAGCTGAAAGCGGAAGAATCGACTGTGTTGAAATCTCAGTTCCTGGCACTAATGTCCCACGAATTAAAAACTCCTTTGAATGCGATACTCGGATTAACTGAGTTAATACTTCATGATAACACTATCTCGAACAAAAATCACGAGCGGTTATCGGTTGTGCTTAGAAGTAGTAAAAGATTGATCAACCTAATTAACGACATACTTATCTACTCGAAAATAGAATCGGGGAAGATGGATACGAAACTTGAGATTTTTAATCTTGATGAACTACTTGACGAGATATTCTATTCTGCTACTACTTTTGCCGAAGAGAAAAAACTAGCATTCAGAATTAAAAAAGAATATCCCGAAGGATTGACTATAAAATCAGACAGGGTGAAAATACTGCAAATCTTGCTTAACCTAATTGAAAATGGTATTAAGTTTACGGATGAAGGATTTGTAGAACTTTCTGTACGTTTGTACGATAATAACCGGCTTTTATTCAAAGTGATAGATTCAGGAAGAGGTATTTCGGAAGAAGAACAGAAAATAATTTTTGAGGAATTCAGGCAAGTCGACAGTTCAACAACAAGAAGATACAGCGGAACAGGATTAGGACTGTCAATCTGCAAGAAGTTCGCAGAATTACTAAGTGGAAAAATCAGTGTTGTTAGCGAGCCGGGCAAAGGTTCATCGTTCTCGTTTCAACTGCCGGTTGAATTACCGGAAACAATCAGTAAAGTAATTGAACTTGAAGAACAACAAGAAATTAATGTTATTATACCGGATGGTTCCAAATTGCGTTCGGAAGCAGATAAAAAAACTATATTGATAGTAGATGATGATCCCGATACTCTGTTTACTCTAAATGAGATTGTTGAAAAGGCAAGCTACAAAACAATGATTGCAAGGAACGGTAAAGAGTGTTTGGAAATTCTTGAGAAAGAGAACACGGATTTAATTCTACTTGATATTATGATGCCTGTAATGGATGGTTTCCAGGCTATTAAGAAAATAAGAAAGAATTCGAAATTCAAAACACTTCCTGTTTTTGCGATAACGGCAAAAGCCATGCACGAAGATAAAGAAACAATTTTTAAGTACGGTTTTACCGGGTTAATACTGAAACCGATAAATCAATCTGAGATGCTGGATATAATTCAAGATTCTCTTAATAAAAAAGTTGGTTGATGAATAGTATTTTAATAATCGATGATAACAAAGATAATATCAATTATCTTAATGAAAAGTTGAGCGATGAAAAGTTTCTTGTAATCTCCTATACCGGTACTGATAATTATCTTGAGAAAATACAAAAAGAAAAACCGGACATTATTCTTCTTAATTTAAGACTTCAAACCGGTAACGGGTTGGAATTATACCGCCAAATATCGATTACGCCTGCTGCAACGGAAGTGCCGGTTCTATTACTAACTAATGAAATTAGTGATGATGAAATAAAAAAAATCTATGAGTCCGGTGCGTTCGGTTATTTGAAAATGCCGGTAAGTAAAGTAGAATTGATTTCAAGGATAACATCAGCATTAAATTTTAGGGAGACACATAAACTTATACTTGAAGCCGAAAAGATAAATACTTTTACAGCGACTGTAGTAACAGCAAACCACAAAATAAAACAACCTCTAACTCTAATTAAATTATCTTTGTCGGCATTAAAAAGAGAGCTTGCAAAAGAAACAATCTCGGTGGAGTCCGCACTTAAAAGAATAGAATACATTGATAATGCAGTTACTGAAATCAGTAA
>DAIRET010000191.1:0-5231 GCA_036795455.1 Ignavibacteriaceae bacterium | reverse complement strand
TCTACAATGGTTTATGAAACATTTCAAGTTTCTCCCTGGATAACAGGATTGATTTTATCCGGTTTTACAGCGCTTGTAATCATCGGTGGAATAAAATCAATCTCCAAAGTATGCGAAAAACTAATCCCCTTCATGGCTATTTTTTATGTGCTCGGCTGCATTGTCCTATTAATAATTAATTATTCAACAGTACCACAAAGCGTCTATTTGATTCTAACAAGCGCTTTTGAAGGTCATGCAGTCGTTGGTGGATTTGTCGGTGCAGGTGTAAAAGAAGCTATTCGTTTCGGAATTGCACGCGGACTCTTTTCAAATGAATCGGGTCTTGGCAGTGCTCCAATAGTTGCTGCCGCCGCACAAACTAAGAACCCGGTAAGGCAGGCGTTGGTTTCTTCTACTGGAACATTCTGGGATACTGTGGTTGTTTGTGCAATTACAGGCACTGTAATAGTGAATTCATACGATTGGACGCACGGGCTATCCGGGGCAGCATTAACAAAAGAAGCATTTACAGATATTCCTGTTTTCGGACCGATAATTTTAGCTGTCGGGCTTTTAACTTTCGTCTTCTCAACAATATTGGGATGGTCTTACTACGGTGAAAAAGCTGCACAATATTTATTCGGTGATAAAATCATAAAACCGTACAGGTACGCCTGGGTTTTATTTGTATTGATTGGTGCTGTTCTTTCATTGAATGTAGTTTGGACTTTCGCTGATATTACAAACGCATTAATGGCGGTTCCTAATTTGATTTCTCTGATTTTCTTGAATAAAGTAATAATTAAAGAAACCAAAAAGTATCTTTGGGAAGGAGATATTGAAGCAGAAGAATGAGAAACCGAATTATAATTCGTGTAATTCAACCGGAAGATGCGGCTGCATTCTTAAAACTTCTGAATAGACTTGATGAAGAAACGGAATTCCGTGCCTACGAACCGGGCGAAAGAAAAACAACAGCAGCTAAACAGAAGAAGTTGATCGAAAGCATTTTGCAAAGCGGAAATAGTACTATTTTACTCGCAGAGTTTGAGAATAAACTTATTGGTTATCTCGATGCAATCGGCGGAAGTTATAACCGGAATAAACATTCGGCGCATATTTCTATTGCAATTCTTAAAGAATACACCGGTAAAGGAATAGGTAAATTATTATTCAAGAAAATTGATGAATGGGCAAAGTCGAAAAATATTCACAGGCTTGAATTATGTGTATTCACTTACAATGAGCCGGGTATTAAACTTTACTTGAAATACGGTTACAATATTGAGGGGATTAAACTGCATTCGTTTCGTGTGGGCGATAGGTATGTTGATGAGTATTTAATGGCAAAAATAATTAAGTGAGTATATGAAAAAGAAAACTTTTGTAATCGCATGTATGTTTGTTTTACTTTTTACTTCATGCCAATATTCGCAGGAAGAATCAGTTAAAAAAACTGAATTCGGAACGGAAATTCGTTTCCCCTCCGGCTCGGCTCCTTTTCCGCATAAGGATAGAGAGAAAGGACACACTTACAAAAACTCGGTCTATCTGGCTGACAAACATTACTCGGACAGCACCGTATTTATTTTTATACCTGAAGGATTTCAAGCATCGGATTCGGTGGAGGTTGTTGTATATTTTCATGGATGGTTAAGCAACATCACAAACTCTATTACTAAATTTAAATTAGTTGAACAGTTTTACAGAAGTAAAAAAAACGCAATTTTTGTTTTCCCGGAAGGACCTAAAGACTCTCCCGATTCATTCGGCGGTAAACTTGAAGAGAAAGATGTTTTCAAAAATCTGATAAAAGAAGTTATCGATAAGATAAATGAGAAAGAGAAATTCGATATAAAAGGAGCCGGAAAAATAATCCTTGCAGGACACAGCGGTGCTTTTAGAGTAATGGCTCACATACTCCATCATGGCGGTCTTTCGGAATACATTAAAGAAGCTATCTTATTTGATGCTCTTTACAGTCAAACAGATAAATATTTAGTATGGATAGAAAAATACAGCGGAAAATTCATCAACATCTATACAGATGACGGTGGAACGGTAGAGCAAACTAAAGCAATGATGGATACTCTTTCAACAAGGAATGTCCCGTTTATCCACAAGCCTGAACTTGAAATCACAGAAGACGATTTAATCAACAATCAACTGATTTTTATCCACAGCGATCTTGGGCATAATGATGTAGTATTCAAAAGAGAACAGTTTTTAAAATTCCTTAAAGCAAGTCGGCTAACAGATAGAAACACAATCAAATCAGAAGAATGAGGTGTATAATGTATCGTTTGGTAAAACTAACATTTATTTTTTCAATAATAATCATAGCAGCAAGTATGAATGCACACACAAGTAAAGTAGACAAGTTTTCAAATATAAATGAGAAGCTAATAAAAGAACTAACAGCAAAATATGGTGAAACACAGAAAGAAAGGCTGATTAGGGGATTGCAACAAACTTCCGCATTATGGCTACCTGAAGACGGTGATGAATCTATTTATGAAGATTTCGTAAGAACCCATTTTGCCGGAACAAACGAAATGCTTGATGCGATGTTCAACAGGTATCAGCGAATTATCGAACAAGTTTTCGGGAATATGCTTGAGATTTCTCTTTCGTTAAGATGGCATACGGATTTGGATTTGGGACAAATCTATCCTTTTGACGAAATCTTTGCAAGCTATGACCCTTCGGCACACCTGGCGGATGATATGTTTAAAAATAAACTTGCTTTTGTTCTTCTATTGAATTTCCCGATTAAATCTCTTACCGACTGCATGAAAGAAGGAGAAAAATGGAGCCGGAGAGAATGGGCTGAAATGCGACTTGCACGTTTGTTCGACACACGTATCCCTGCTGATGTAAATATGGCAATTGCAAAAGCTGCCGCCGAATCGGATCAGTACATTGCGGAATATAATATCTGGATGCATCATCTTCTAAATGAAAAAGGTGAAAGACTTTTCCCGCCAAAAATGAAACTCCTTTCTCACTGGAACCTTCGAGATGAAATCAAAGGCAATTATGCCAACGAAGAAAACGGGTTGGAAAAACAAAAAATGATTATGAAAGTAATGGAGAGAATTGTTACTCAGACAATTCCTGCGATGGTTATCAATAATCCGCAAGTTGATTGGAACCCGTTTACAAACGAAGTTACCCGCTCAACTGTAATTGATTATGATCCTCCCGTTTTGGCAGATTTCACACCGGGTAACTCACCGGAACCGGATACAAGATATAAAATTTTGTTAAACACTTTTCTTGCATCAAAACTTGCAGACCCATATTCCCCTTCTGAGCCTACACTAATAGCAAGACGTTTTAATGAAGGAAGACAGATTCCGGAAGAAAGAATTAAAGAGATTTTAACTCAAGTAGTAGCTTCTCCCCTTGTTGCAGACGTAGCAAAATTGATTGAGAAAAGACTCGGAAGAAAACTTCATCCTTTCGATATTTGGTATAATGGCTTCCGTGTAAAAAGTAAATATTCCGAAGCAGAGCTTGATAAAATCGTATCAGAAAAATATCCCGATGCAGAAGCATTCAAAAAAGATATGCCTAATCTTTTGATAAAATTAGGTTTTTCTAAAGAGAAAGCTGAATACCTGGCAGACAATATCGAAGTTGATCCGGCAAGAGGTTCGGGACATGCGTGGGGTGCTGCAATGAAATCAGGTAAAGCAAGACTGAGAACACGAATCGGACAAGAAGGGATGAATTACAAAGGATTCAATATTGCTATTCATGAATTCGGTCATAATGTTGAGCAGACTTTCTCGCTGAAAAACATCGACCATTATATGCTGCAGGGTGTACCGAATACTGCGTTCACCGAAGCAATCGCATTTGTATTCCAGGGGCAGGATTTAAAACTACTGGATTTGGAAGTATCAGACCCTGAAGCAGATGCATTGAAAGCTCTGAATTCATTCTGGGCGACTTATGAAATTTCAGGTGTTTCACTTGTCGATATGGAAGTATGGCATTGGATGTATGACAATCCCGATGCAACTCCGGCTCAATTAAAAGAAGCAGTACTGAGCATTTCTAAAGAGATCTGGAATAAGTATTATGCTCCAGTATTTGGTGTAAAAGATGTTGTACTTCTCGGAATTTATTCGCATATGATTCATTCATTCTTATACTTACCCGATTACCCGGTAGGACATTTAATCGCTCATCAAATTGAAGAGCATTTGAAAAGTGTGAAAAACTTCGGTGAAGAGATTGAAAGGATAACAACGCTTGGTAATATACTGCCGGATATTTGGATGAAATCAGCAACCGGTTCAACAGTTGGTGCGGATGCTTTAATTGAATCCGCAAAGAAAGCGTATGAAAAGTTGAAATAGTCAATCCATTCAACTTTTAAGGTCAAGTATTTTGACAAAATTATTTTTGTTAAAATACTTGACAAAATTTTGTTTGTTATCTATCTTTGCATTGTCAAAAATGAAAAGGATTGATAATGAAAGCAGTAATTGGAATTCCCGCAAGAAAAGACGATTTTTTCCCCAGAAGTTTTATTACAGAAGAAATCTGGTCAAAACTTGAAAACGGTTGTAATCTTCTTCTTATAGCACCAAGAAGGGTCGGTAAGACTTCCATTCTCTGGAATTTATTCGATTCTCCCAAAGAGGGTTACATTATCATTTATGAAGAAACCGAATCAATAAACAAACCTAATGAGTTCTATAAAAGACTTTTTCAGAAGGTGAGTGAAAAATTAAAGGGCGTAAAAAAATATACTGCCAGAATTGAAAGGATTTCAAAAGAATTCGCTTCAAGGGTTGAATCCTTAGGTTTGAAAGATATCACTGTATCATTGGGCGAAAGTAAGATCAACTATGAACTTGAATTTGAAAAACTTATTGAAAACATCGAATTAAATGATGACAGATTGATTATACTTATTGACGAATTCGCCCAAACTGTTGAGAACATTAATGAAGATTTAACCAAAGAAGCTGCAATTAATTTTTTAGAATCCACGAGAAGGATTCGTCTTCTTCCCGGAGTTCATAAAAAAATTCAATTCGTTTATGCAGGGTCAATCGGGTTGGAAAATATTGCCGGCAATCTTAACGCAATGAAATTTATTAATGATCTTGCCCCGATTTATATTTCACCTCTAGACAAACAAGAGGCTCGTACTTTAATAAACCAAATCACCGGTAATGAAGCAGTATTAAGTGATGATGCCATAGAATACCTAATTAATAAAATTGAAT
>DAIRET010000190.1:0-5266 GCA_036795455.1 Ignavibacteriaceae bacterium | reverse complement strand
AAGTTTTCAGCACAATCAACAAATCTGTCCGGGAGAGTTAAGGATTTTATCAGTCATAATTCCACTGCGGAATCGCTCTAAAAAATTTTGAAAATCTTCTGTTTCAGTTCACTTAATTACCTGTTATTGTGTAAATTTCAAACAAAAATTTTACCATTTTAAGGAGATTAGAGATGTCTATTATATTAAACGGTTCAGGGCTTACAATAGAAAAATTAGTTCAAATAGCGAGGCATGGTGAAAAAGTTGAATTGCATCCCGAAGCACTCGAAAGAATTAAAGTATGCCGAGCAATGCTTGAAGAGAAAATTCAAGCACATGAAATAATGTACGGGGTTAATACTGGTATTGGAGAATTTTCTGAAGTAGTACTGAATGATGAACAGGTGCAACAGTTTCAGAAATATTTAATTTACAACCATGCCGCCGGAATTGGTGAACCTGCACCGATTGAATATGTTAGAGGTGCTATGACTGCACGTATTAATGTTCATGCTCACGGTAATTCAGGCTGCCGTCCGGAAATTACACTCACACTTGTTGAAATGCTCAATAAAGGTGTTACTCCCGTCGTTTGTCAAAAAGGCTCTGTCGGTGCTTGCGGCGACCTTGCACCGATGTCTCAAATTGCTCTTTTAATGATGGGAGAAGGCGAAGCATATTTTAAGGGAGAACGTTTACCGGGGAAAGTTGCATTTGAAAAAGCAGGTATCCCGGTTCCAGGTTTACAAGCACGCGACGGACTTGCAACAATCAACGGCTCGAATTTACTTACTGCAATGGCAGCTTTGCATTTATACGATATGAACAGATGGCTGAAGCAAGCTGAAATAGCGTGTGCTATGAGCCTCGAAGCTTTACTGGCGAACTTGAAACCATACGATGAACGGCTTCATATGCTGAGAGGATTTAAAGGTGCGGTAAGAAGCGCACGGGCAATTTCAAAGTGTATTAAAGGAAGCGACCTGCAAACAGGGAAGCTCAAAATAAAAGTTCAGGATGCATATTCAATGCGTTCAAGTCCACAGGTAATCGGTGCAGCACACGATGCAGTTGCATACGCAAAAGAACAGGTTGAAATAGAATTAAACGGCGTTGGGGATAACCCGATCTTTCTACCCGAATACAAATTAACTTTAACAGGTGCAAATTTCCAGGGCTCTCCGGTTTCGCTTCCGATGGATATGGCTGGTGCAGCAATCACTATGGTAAGCGTACTTTCGGAAAGAAGATTGAACCGTTTACTTAATCCTGCATTGAGCGTTGGACTGCCTGCATTCTTAACAAAAGGAGCAGGAATGTTCTCAGGTTTAATGCTCAGTCAGTACACTGCTGATAGTTTAATTGTTGAACAGAGGATACTCTCCAACCCGGCTTCGATTCAATCAATTCCTGCAGCAGCAGACCAGGAAGATTTTGTATCGATGGGAATGAATACTTCGATTAAAAATGCACAAATAATAGATAATGCTTACGGTGTCCTCGGTATCGAATTTATAGCTGCTGCTCAAGCGCTTGACTTCAGGGAGTTTACTCCGGGTGCAGGTGTTATAACTGCAAAGGATGTAGTTAGAAAACATATTGAGCATCTTGATGTTGATAGACCGCTTTATCACGATCATACAAAGATGAAAGAGGTTGTTAAATCGTGCGAAATACTTGAAACAGTTGAAAAAACTGTTGGCACTTTAGAATAATTTAGCATTACAATTCTATAACGGAGAATAACCCCGCTGTAAAAGCGGGGTTTTTTATTACTATGCAGGAAAGAGACGGTTGTTTTTTAATAGATGCCAATAAATTTGTTTGACAGGATTAGAAAAAAAGACTATATTGCATTGCAATACTTAGTATGTCAAGAGGCAAAATTTTGACCGGTTTATCATCAATACGAATTTGTATGAACAACCGGAAGATATTACAAACAAACACAGGTTACTATGGTTAAAAGAATATTCAAGTTGTTTATACCTCCGCCGCGCTGGCGATTACCGGTGATACTTGCTTTGGGAGTATTAACCGGTTTGTTGCTTGTAATTTTTCATATCTCGAATGCAGTTTCGTACATGTCCAACGATCCGGTTGCCTGTATGAACTGCCATGTAATGACACCTCAATTTGCGACATGGCAAAAAAGCAGTCATGCACGCGTTGCAACATGTAATGACTGTCATGTACCGCAGGACAATTTCATCCGTACTTATCTTTTCAAAGCAAGCGATGGAATGCGTCATGCAACTATGTTTACATTCCGACTTGAACCACAGGTAATTAGAATTAAATCCGCCGGAGCAGCAGTAGTACAGGAGAACTGTATCCGGTGTCATGGCTCTCTAATTAACGAATCATCAATCGTTACTGTAACGCATAGTATGGCACAGCATGGAGAAGGGAAAATGTGCATCGATTGCCACCGTGAAACGCCTCACGGTAGAGTAAATAGTCTGTCTGCATTCCCGTTTGCACGCGTACCGGAATTAACGCCTGTTATGCCGGAATGGATGGAAAAATTAATTTCAACTAAAGATACAAAGAATAAATAAAGGAACTGAAATGAATAAATTGCAAAATCTTATAGTGGAAAAGCCATGGGTTGCATGGGCTTTGTTCGGGGTTACACTCGTTATTGTTTTTCTTGTAGGGCTATTCGGAACATCAATAGTTGAACGGAGAGGCGAAACAATTCAGAGATTCCAGATTGTAACGCCAATTGCAGAATATGAACCACGCAATGAGTTATGGGGAGAAAACTTCCCGCGTCAATTCCAGGCTTATCTTCAAACACTTGATACTACATTCGCCAGTAAATACGGCGGTAGTAAAATGATCGACATGCTGGATAGAGAGCCGAACCTTGTTGTTCTTTGGGCTGGCTATGCTTTTTCAAGAGATTATAATCAGGGCAGAGGACATTATTATGCAATAACTGATATAAGGAATACTTTAAGAACAGGTGTTCCGCAACCTGCTACTTGCTGGACTTGCAAAAGTACGGATGTTCCCAGATTGATGAATCAAATGGGTGCTGCCGAGTTTTATAAACAAAAAATGACCGACCTCGGTGATGAAGTTGTGAATGCAATCGGATGCCAGGACTGCCATGAACCTAACACTATGAATCTTCGTATAACGCGTCCCGCACTTGCAGAAGCTTTTAAAAGACAGGGAAAAGATATATCAAAAGCAACACATCAAGAAATGCGTTCTCTTGTTTGTGCTCAATGCCATGTTGAATACTATTTCAAAGGCGATGGTAAGTATTTAACATTCCCCTGGGATGACGGAATGACAGTTGAAGAAGTTGAGCAGTATTATGATAAAATTGAACACATAGATTATGTTCATGCATTAAGTAAAGTTCCGGTTATTAAAGCACAACACCCGGATTGGGAACTTGCTCAATTCGGTATTCATGCACAACGCGGTGTCTCTTGTGCAGACTGTCATATGCCGTATAAAACAGAAGGCGGGGTTAAATTTACAGACCATCATATTCAAAGTCCTTTAAATAATATTTCCCGTTCATGCCAGGTTTGCCACCGTGAAAGCGAACAAACTTTAATGCAAAACGTTTATGAAAGACAGGATAAAGTAAAGCAATTACTTGAAATTGTTGAACACTCTATTGTAAAAGCACACATTGAAGCTAAGACAGCATGGGATAACGGTGCAAAAGAAGCCGATATGGAACCGGTTCTAAAATTAATCCGTCATGCACAATGGAGATGGGATTACATTGCAGCAAGTCACGGCGGAAGTTTCCACGCCCCGCTTGAATCGGCAAGGATACTCGGAACTGCAATCCAGCGTTCTGAACTTGCAAGAGTTGAGCTTGCAAAAATCCTATCCGGGTTAAATGTAAAACTACCTATTCAAATGCCTGATATTTCTACTAAAGAAAAAGCACAAAAGTATATCGGGTTGGATATGGATAAAGCAAAGCAGGAAAAGAAAGAATTTCTGACTAATGTTGTTCCTGCGTGGGATAAAAACGCCGCTGAACGACAAGCGAAAATGAATAAATAAAACTTATCGGATTTTTAACAGGCGTCCTTACCTTTAATCGTAAATAAAAGGGCGCCTGTCGCATTCTAATTTTTATCTTCTTACCATATTAAATACGTTTTTCCTTTTGAATTCAAAGTCTACACCTTGCACGTAACGAAAGTAAGTCTATATTTATTTTCTACTAATTTGTAACTTAAAATCCTGCTCCCTAAGTTTGAAACCAAAATTTAAGGAATTATGAGTCTAACCGACATAAAAAAGAAATTGAAGAAGGAATCAAATAAAGAACATGCAAAAATATTGCAAAAGTTCTTTAAAACCGGACCCGGCGAATACGGCGAAGGAGATGTGTTTATCGGTATTAAAGTACCGCCATTAAGACAAATTGCAAAAGAAAACCTTGACCTGAATTTTGATGAAATTCAGGAACTACTAAATTCCGGAATACATGAAGAACGGCTTGTTGCATTGTTTATTCTTGTCTTTCGTTATGGCAAAGCGGATGAAAAAAATCGGAAGCAAATATTCAATCTATATTTGAAAAATACAGGTAGAATTAACAATTGGGACCTTGTTGATTTATCAGCCGGGCAAATAGTAGGCGCATATCTTTATGATAAAGAGAAAGATATCCTTTTCAAACTGGTAAAATCGAAATCGCTATGGGAAAGAAGAATTTCGATTATAGCTTCTTTTTATTTTATAAAGAAAAACTCTTTTGAAACCGCATTACAGCTTTCGGAATTACTATTACACGATAAACACGACTTGATTCATAAAGCAGTAGGATGGATGCTGCGGGAAATAGGGAAGCGGGACATTGAAGTTGAAGAAGCATTCTTGCGGCAGCATTACAAAGCAATGCCGAGAACGATGCTCCGGTATGCTATTGAAAAATTTCCGGAAGAAAAAAGACTTGCATACCTTAAAGGAACAATTTAACAATTACAAAAGAGGAAAATGGAACAACCGGTTAACAAAGATGTAAGAATAGGGCACGTTCATTTAACAGTTGCCGATCTTGAAAAATCACTCAAGTTTTACAGGGATATACTTGGATTTGAAATTACGCAATGGTTCGGTGATAATGCGGTTTTTCTTTCGGCTGGCGGCTATCATCATCATATAGCGTTGAATACATGGGCTGGTAAAGACGTGAAAAAACCGAACGGCGGAACTGCAGGTTTATATCATTTTGCAATTCTTTTCCCCAACAGAAAAGAGCTTGCCAGAATTCTTAGAAGATTATTGGAATTGA
>DAIRET010000189.1:0-5277 GCA_036795455.1 Ignavibacteriaceae bacterium | reverse complement strand
TTTAATGATGATACATCTTTTACCGGGATGATTTTTATGTTTGAAGTGTTGGTGAACTTTTCAAACATACTTACTGCTTTTTCTTTAACGAAAATGTTAAACTGATGGGTTTTATTAACAGCAGCAAAACCTTCTGTTAATCCTAAAGTATATGTATTTATTCCTCCTCTGTATGCGGGATTAATATTGAAGTAATTAAGTCCTATCCTCACTTTGAATAATACTCCTTAATTTTACTGATAACAAGGTCTTGTTCTTCATCTTTCAAAAGATAAGAAGAAGGGAGCGAAATGCCGCTTTCGTATATCCGCTTGCTTGTCGAAAAATCTCCCTTAATATCAAGTACCCCGTTATAACAAGGCTGTTGATTTAACGGAAGGAAAAATCTTCGCGTTTGAATTTCGGCATCCAGAAGAAAGCCGGCTAAACCTTCTACATCATTACTAAGATAAGATGTGAACCAGAAAACAGGTTGACAGCGAGGATCAATATATACGGGATTAAACCCATTAATTCCAACGAGTTCGTTTTTATACTTTTCGTATATCTGGTTTTTCCGTGCGATTATTTTCGGCAGTTTTTTCATTTGTGCAATCCCGATTGCCGCTTGCATTTCAGTAAACGAAAAATTAAATCCGAGATGTTCATGAACGAAAACACCCTTTTTATCCCGCCCGTGATTCTTTAACCTGTAACATCTTTTAGCAAGTTCATCATCGTTAGTTAGAACTATTCCACCTTCACCGGTAGTTATTGTTTTATTCCCATAGTAGGAAAGAATTCCAAGTTCACCGAAAGTCCCTGTGTGTTTTCCGTTAAACTTTACTCCAACTCCTTGAGCGGCATCTTCAACTATGAAAAGATTATGTTTCTGTGCAAAGGGTATAATTGCGTCCATGTCAGCCGCCTGTCCATATAAATGAACCGGCATAATTGCTTTTGTTTTTTCAGTAATTAATTGTTCAGCTTTATCAACATCAAGACAAAATGTATCTTCTCTGATTTCACAGAATACCGGTTTCGCTCCTGTCATTAAAACTGCATTGGCTGTGGCAATAAATGTAATATTCGGGACAATCACTTCATCTCCCGCACCTATTTCCAATGCTTTTAGGCATGAATATAACGCAACCGTTCCATTGAACATTGAAATTGCATGTTTAGAGCCTGTAAGTTCTTTCGTAATTTCTTCGAACTCTTCAGTTAACTTATGTTCGGTAACAAAAGTAGAATCAATAACTCGCTTTAGTTGTTCGAGTTCTTCGCCGTCAATCCATGGTTGAATTTGTGGTATCAATTTTTATCCTCATAAGGTTTAAAATAATAAATTACCTGGTTGGCAATTGCTTTCCGAATTGCCGAAAAAATATTTGCAAATGGGAGTAGTAAATATCTGAACCTGCCGAATTTTCTAAGATTAAGCACCTTGAAATTTTCTAAATAGTAGCCCGCATGTTTCATCATTAATATCAAACTATCCTCGGTAAAATAGGGCTTCCCTATTATTGGAGCCGAGCAAAACAGTGGAGCATCCGGATAGTTATCTTTAAGGTTTTTTATCGCCGGAAATCTTTCTTCCTCTTTAAGATAATAGAGACATTCAAGCAGGAAAATGACGGTCTCTTTTTTTACACCGTCAATATTACCGGAATTGAAATTCAATAAATCCTGGAGAACAAACGTAACATTGTTTATCGATTTTAGTTTTTCTTTAGCCTGGATAATCGCTATTTCCGAAATATCATTTGCAAAAATCTTTGCAAACCGAAAATGATTACATAGTTTGAGTGTAAAGTCGCCGTTAAAGGCACCGAGTTCTATTAAATTACCTGTGAAATCTACCGGGACATATTTTTTTACAAAACCTAAGGATTCATCAAGTCTGTTTTTTATACTCTTGCAGTTATAATTCCAAGGGTCTCCGTTGCTTTGGGCAAACCAATTGTCGAAATCCTTTTGAGTGCGCGGTCTCTCTTCCAAAAGATACTCTAATTATTTCTGAAATAGTTTTTGAATGCATCAATAACAAAATCAACTTCCTCTTCGGTCATATATGAATGACACCCGATATAAAAAGCATTGCTATTTAACCATTTTGCTACCGGGTATTTGGCTTCAAGATTGCCGAATAATCTTTTATAAATCGGTTGATTAATCAGCGGAAGCAGGTCTCTTGTTTCGATATTCAAATCTTCAAGATAGTTTACAAACTCTCTCTTGTTTTCATTTTTCAGAACAAGTCCGTATAACATGTATGAATGTGTTCTATCCGGCGGGCATGAAGGAAGTTGCAGTCTATCTTCAAACTCCGACAGCTCCTTTGTAAACTTATCGGCAATTTCTTTTCTTCGTCTTATAATCTCGGCAGAACGGGCTAACTGTCCAACTCCAAGAGCGGCTTCCATTTCGGTACATCTGAACGAATGTCCTACGTGAATAAACGAAAATCTTTTTGCTATTATTTCCTGAAGTTTTTCACCTTCAACGCCCTGATCGTCAAGCGAGCTAATGTAAATGCTGTCTCTACCGTGGTTCATAAGGCTTCGCATATCAACTGCAAGTTCGGGATTGTTTGTTGTTGCAATCCCTCCAACACCAGTTACAAGAAAATGAGCAACATATGTTGAGAAACACCCGATATCGCCCATACTACCAACTGTCTGTCCTTCATATTTAGCGAACATTGTTTCGCATGAGTCCTCGATAATTGAAAGGCGGTAAGTTTTTGCCAATTCCATTGTTAAACCCATTGAAGCCGGTAAACCGAGAAGGTGGACAGGAATTATTGCACGGGTCTTCTTTGTAATTTTTTCTTCAATCTTTGTCGGGTCAATATTAAAAGTATTCGGTTCAACATCAACAAAAACCGGGGTCAGGTTATTATGAAGTACAATATTACTTGTAGCTACAAAGGTTACTGCAGGAACTATTACTTCATCTCCATCGTTCCAACCATGCCGGTCTTTCAAAGCAGCAAGGGCAACATGGAGAGCTGATGTTCCGCTATTCATATAAAGGGCGAACTTGCAATTATGAGATTTTCCAAATTCAGCCTCAAAGCGTTTCATCATTGGACCATATGTTAATTGATTTGAATCCAGTACTTCGTTAACGAGTTGTTTTTCGTAATCAGATAGTACTAATCCACCTACACCAATCTGTTTCGGATACTTTTGCATTCGTTTTACTTATCCTATTTAATTAAAAATTTCTTAAAAGTCTTAAGTTTGGTTATTACTTTATTTGTTAATGACAAATTATAGTTGAAGAAGTGTTGAGCACTTTTTTCTATTTCGTTATCGGGTGAATCGGCAAATACCAGGTTAGTTTTATCACCCTT
This sequence comes from Ignavibacteriaceae bacterium, assembly GCA_036795455.1. Taxonomy (GTDB): domain Bacteria; phylum Bacteroidota; class Ignavibacteria; order Ignavibacteriales; family Ignavibacteriaceae; genus DAIRET01. The sequence continues at coordinate 1,937 of DAIRET010000189.1, read as the reverse complement.
GCTCATTTCCACATCAAAAATATTTGTAACTGGATTATGCGTTCCGCTGCCGTCCATACCGGAGTTAAAAATTCTTGACTTAACCGGGTAAACGCAATACCCGGCTTGCTTAAACATATTGTAATCAAACCGGATCGACCAGGAATCTATTTCACCCTTGAACTGTTGAACTAACATACGGGACATATCTTTCCCCATATAGTTAAAAGAATTTTGAGTTTCTTTATTACGTAAGAAATTTGACTTATCCGTTATCTCCCAATCGATTTTCTCCCACCTGTCTTTCCATGTTCCCCATCCCCAGGAACTTGCTCTGCCCGGCAATAAATATGTATCCATTTTGTATTCATCACGTATCTTTACGGGAAACCCGTAGCCTGAAACCGCGAATACGTGTGGATGCTTTTGATAATAATCAAGAACGTTATTCATATATACCAAAAAATCAGGTGATGAGATTAAATCATCCTCAAGAACTATAACTTTTTTATAAACATTTATTACCTCATTTACTCCGGCTATAATCGAGTTGGCGAGTCCTAAATTCTTTTCTCTTTCAATTATCGAAACATTCTTAAAACCGGTTACGGTTTTCAAGAATTCTCTTACCTGGTTTACATGAAGCCAGTCCGGTTCGCTCCTTCCGCCGTCTGAAAAAATGAATAAATCGGTACTTCCGGCTAATTCATTTGCAGCTAAAGTATTGATACTTTTTTTTGTGTGCTCTATTCTTTTGTATACGAACAAAGCAACCGGGGCGGAATTCATATTCAGTTTTGCTTGGTAAATGAGTCTTACTTTCAGTAAGTAGTTTAATTCAATTAAAATGCTTATTTAAGATGTGCAAATTTAACCACTACGGAGTTATTAATAAAATATTCATACGTGGATTTAAAGGGAAAGTTAAAATTGAAACAATGAAGATCATGTTAAAAAGGATTGCCGGGCAAAAATAAAACGGGCTGCCAAAATATTTATCATGCAGCCCGTTAACTAATGGCAATAATAAATAGTTACGGTTTCCCAAGGAACCCGATTTTATATTTATCCAGATGTGATGAATTAAATCCGCAATAGTAAATCCGATGTTCATCACCATACTTAACGTAATTCGGGTATGCAATGTCCATCGAAGCCCATCCATTAGTTGAAAGCTCTCTTGTAAAAATTGGGTTATTTGCTTGTTTAGTCCAATTCTTTCCATCAATAGAAGTGGCAAGCCCAAACGCTGTACCGGATGAACCCACATAATTCATATATACCATTTTGTATGCTTGTCCATCTAATACAACCCCGGGAGAATAAATACCACTTCCTTCCCAGAGCATATCGGGTACAAGAATCGGGTTCCCGCTATATTTAGTCCAGTTAATACCGTCAGTTGATAAAGCTAAGCCTATTTTGTAAGAAGGATAGTTTCTTCCTACGAAATAAAGATGATAAACACCATCAATCTTAAGAATCGAAGAAGCTATCACCTGTCGTTCCCAACCGGTTGTACCCCAAATTACCGGAGACGGATGTTTTGTCCAGCTAACGCCGTCAACAGAAGTAGCTAATCCTATATGCCAATTACCAGATTGACTGGAATACCCTGTGTAATACATTTTATAGCCGGTGTTTTCTTTAATAACTGCTCCCGGGGAAACACTGGTTTCATCCCACGAACCGTATGAACCAGGTGCAAGAACCGGGTTTGAAGTTACTCTAACCCAATTAATTCCGTCCATTGAAGTGGCATAACCGATATGTGAAACGCCGCCATTTGCCATCCCTGAATACCACATCTTAAATTGATTGTTATCAATGATTATTTTGGGACTCCTTACATCATAATAGTCCCAATAATTCCCCGAATTTGAAAAAACAGGATTATTAATATAATCAACCCAAAGTTGTGTTTGTCCCCAATTTACAAAAATGTAAATGCTTCCTAA
>DAIRET010000188.1:0-5294 GCA_036795455.1 Ignavibacteriaceae bacterium | reverse complement strand
ATTCCACTGTAGCAAAACTGAAAGATTCACTTTCGCTATAGAAGTAATTACTCCTTATGTTAATAGTTGATGCCATAGATGGATTTTCAACAATAACCATGTAATAAATACTTCTATTAAAATTACCTAACTCAGCGGATCCACTTAAGGTTGCTTTTAGGTAATAAGTTCCGGCTTCATTAATCAGGTCGTGAACTACAACCCACACGGTTGTACCCCGTCCTCCGGAAACATATTTAGCCCATTCTTCTTTTTTGGGCTTTTGAGTAAACTCCTTGCAATCCCGAACTTTCGACATATTTGCGTCGTACAGTTCGGCACTGAAGTCGAATCTTGTTACGTTACCAAGGACTAACGCCCCTACAGAAGGAGCGTTAAAACCTTGTAAAGTAACTGTTCTAATCGTATCCGCAACTTCTACACTTTGGGCAAATGCGCAGATACTGAATAACCACACAATAACAAGTAATTGTTTTTTCATATTATCAATTCCCGTTTTATGAAATGATAAAAACAGTAAAAGTTAGAATATAAACTCTACACCTTTTCTTTTAACTTCACCTTTACCGGCGACACTGACACTAAAAGCTTCTTTCGGACTGACAGCTCTTTGATGCTCGCCAACCATTAACCGAAGAGAATCCAATAAGTAATTGGGAAGATAACCGGGGAATTGCCGGTCAACTTCGAGGTAAGCTACAAATTTATATTCAGCAACATTTGTAAAATGCCCGATCAAATTTCCTGTGCCGTCGTCTCTTTTAGTAAGACGGAATTTATCAGTTCCGTTATCGAGATTAAGAACACCGCCAGCGGGCCAACCCGGAGGCGTATTACCTTGAACGCTCACAAAAAATTCTACATTTGCTTTTTCTTCTTCAGCTACCAAACCGATTGGAATTAGTGCAATTGTCGCAGTATCCTGAACACCGACAGAGGAATTCTTGGGAGTAATACTTAACAGCACGTCCTGTTTGTAAGACTGTGCAATGCTCCCGAGCATTTTATCTCTTACTTCGTGTTCGATTTCTTCTAATTCGTCCCTCTCGGTAATAACGATTAATAGTTCTACAATAAGAACTATATAAAGGACGAAGTAGATCATCTTGCCACTACTACCTTTAGCCATTTTAAACTCCTTTAATAAGTTCTTATTTAACTTTTGAGATATTGTTTCATTTCGACAAGAGCTTTGAAGAATTCCGCTTTTGCAGCATTCAGTCTCTTGGCATTTTCACCGAGTTTGTTTACATACATGTCGATTACTTTAACTTCTTCGTTTGTTAGTTGCTGCAAATGCTCCAACTCTGCACGAAAAGTAGCAGCTTCAATTGTAATTCTGTTTGATGATTTTGAACCGGAAGCCTCACCTTCACCGCCACCGTGGTTAGGTTCATCTTCTGGTGTAAAGAAAGTAGTAATTGCCATAATGAGCAGAAGTGCGAATTCAAGGAAAAGAGCTCCCATTACAAAAGCGGGGTCAACTTTTCCATCGGCGCCTAAAAGAAACGAGGGAACAATTGCTATTTGGGATGCAACTTTTCCCAATCCTCTTAATCCGACGATAATAATTAGTATTGCAGCACCCATATACACAAACCCGTAAACGTTATTTGCATATTGAGGGATGAATTTGTAAACCATCCAGCGACCGAATGCGGTCCTTGGTCCTTGTTGATTAGCCACGGTAATTCTCCTTATAAGTGAATACTTTATGTTAATTAATTAGTTAGTAAAATTCGTTTTCTAATTAAAGCTTAAGAACAGAACATTGAGAGAGCTTGAAATAAACCGCTTCTCTATATTATTTTTTGTACTACTCAAAAGTTAATTCAAAATGAACATAAATGTCAACAAAAATCTTTGTTAATTTTCCATGAATTGATGAAAATCAACATTCAACTGTTTCCGTTTCCGTTTTCAAACCAGTTAAAAAACTCGATTAATGCGTTTCTTCTTGCGGGAGAAACATAATAAAAATTTATTCCTCTCGGTGTAATTTCCCAAAACTCTTCATTCTTCGTGTTGAAGATAATCTCCTTTATCTTTTTAATTCGCCCGGGAGGTTCAACTTTCATATCATTAAAAATCATTTTTGCTAATTCTTTTTCTTCACGTAGAAGATAATAACCGGCTAATTTTACCTGTGCAATACGAACACCAATCAGTGAAAGCTCTTTTGAGCCTGTTTCATCTTTTGATTCTTCAATCGGTTCATCTAATGTTAAAAATGCTTCGAGCAGCTTTTTAAGATTTGGAACCTGCTTCTCATAAGCTATTTCGTTTATTTTGCACAGGTCGTGAGCGGCTGTTTCTATAATAAACAAGACCTGGTTTTTACTTGCTTCCTGTCCGTAATATTTAAAATAGAATGATATTTTTTCAACTTCTTCAGGATGGACATCCAATAAACTTTCGGCAACAACCCTGTAATGCTCAAGTGTATTGAATGCTGAACGCGGGTCTTTGCCTCTTATTGCGGCTCTCATATACGAGTTGAAGTATTGTAGGCAGCATTCCAACGAACCGGCATCCGAACTCTTTCCCGCTGCTTCTGTAATTAATTCGGTATTTAGTAACACACCGGAAGCAACATCTCTTAATGTTTGTCTTGCATTGTTAAAAATAACTTCATAAAGCCCGAAAATTTTTCTTTCAAGCAATATTTTATTCGATTCAATTTTTTTGATAACGTACGATGAATAGCTTGCGAAGTCAGGGTCCATAAATTCATTACCACTGAATTTGAACCATTCGGCTGGTAATGAAGACTTTTTATTTATGTAGTGAATTGCTATTTCTCGCAGGTAACCGATACATAAAAGAATTACGGCTCTGTCTCCCTGGTAAACCGAATTCAAAGCTATATCGCCGATAAAGTTGATATTGTTTGTTATAATCTCTTTTGACTGCGGTGAATATGTTCTTTTTTGCGAAGCAAGTTTATTAATCTCTTTAATTGTGCTCTCTTTTACGTAGTTCAGGAAGTTTGTCGGTCTTAAAAAGTTAAAAACATAGTTGAAATGGGGTAACACGATTAATAAACTTACAATTATTAAAAGCATTGTAAAGCAAACACTGAAAAGACTTAATGATTTTTCATTTACGGTATTCGAAACAAGCATCGTGTTAACTGCAGTAATAACGAAAAGACTTATAACAAGGAAATTCGTTCTGTCCTGAACAAACAATTCCATTATTTTCGAGGAATACTTATTTGCTGCCAATTGAACAATAATCGCAAGTACTGTAATTTCAATACCGAGTACAGCAACAACAACTTCATTCCAGTTACCGATTGAACCGATGATGTTTCCAATATCATCGCTGAATAGAGAGGCGAAGGGATGTATATTCTCTCTAATTAAAAGAGAATCAATAAACATATTTACAAAAAATATTATTAGACTGATTCCTAATAAAATAGAAAAAGGCTTAAGCCATACCGAAGAATGATTTTTTTCCAAGAAGCAAGTCCAATAATTTGTTTTTTGTTCCTATGTAAAATAAAAAAGATTTCCGTTATAAAAAAAGGCGGTTGCCCGCCTTTTTGTTTTTATGCCTATAACAATAATTATTTCAACAATAACATTTTTCTTGCAGCAGTATGGCTGCCGGAGGTTATCCTGTATATATAAAGCCCGCTACTTAAATTGCCGGCATCAAATTCAACCGAATAATTCCCCGGTGATTTGAACTCATTCACAATTTGCGAAACTTCATTTCCCAATACATCATAGACATCTAATAAAACTAAACCGGGATGTGAAATACTATATGAAATTTTGGTAACCGGGTTAAACGGGTTAGGATAATTCTGTTCAAGCGAAAAATCAATCTCCTTAATTTGATTGTCATTTATACTTGTAATATTAAACGTAACAATAGCAGGACTGCTTTCATTGTGTAATCTATCTACAGAAGTAACTGCAAAAGTATATCCATCCGAGCCAACACCCGAAAGCTGATCGCTGTACTGAGTAGTATCGGTTGTTGTAATTATCCTGATCGCACGGGGATCATTTATGTTTACTGTATCGGGGTACTTAAACCTGTATATAACAAAATATTTTGCCGCATCACCGTCGGAAGCGGGGAGTGGCTTCTCCCAGGTTAAAATTACTGAATTAGAGTCTCCGAATAAAGATAAATTTACAGGGGGATTTGGTGGTACGGAATCTTTCCATGGCATTGTAGGAATTAATGCCGGGTATTTGAATAAATCATTTCTTAATGAATCCTGTATTCCGCCTAAATTATTTGTAATCGATTTTGAACTAAAGAAAACGCTTCCATGAACTTCCGGGTATGTTCTGTTTAACCTGATTTCATCCGGCATCATTGAAAAATTTAGCCAGTTTGGGTCGGGCGAAGATGAACCGATTTTGTATGCTGCCTGCCCGATATATAAATGTTTTCCGAAAGAATTGTTTGTCCACCAGGGAACAAGTACATCATACTTTGCAGGATTGTAGCCAATACTCCAGTAAACTTGCGGATTAATATAATCAAGCCATCCTTCCTGCATCCATTTGCGGGAGTCTGCATATATTCCGTAGTAAGATTCAAATCCCGAAGTGGCAGAACCAAGCGGATCGGTAGAAGAATTTTTCCATATTCCGAATGGACTTATACCGAACTTTACCCACGGCTTATAAAACTTAATACTATCACTTATCATTTGAACAAGGATATTTATATTATTCCTCCTCCAATCATCTTTATCCGTAAATCCATTCGGGTATAGTGCAAATGTAGAATCATCTTCAAAGGTAAAACCTGTTTTAGGATAAGGGTAAAAATAATCATCGAAATGAACTCCCTGAATATCATATCTTTTAACAACATCAAGTATTACTTGTGTAACGTATTCCCGTACATCGGGAATACCGGGATCAAGCAGCTTTAATGCATCGTATTCTCTTATCCACTCCGGGTGAGTTTTACTTATATGACTAAAATGAACACTGCTTGAGTTTTTATTTAATACTGCCCTGTACGGATTAAACCATGCGTGTAATTCCATACCCCGTTTTTTACATTCTTCAACAGCAAATTGCAAAGGGTCGTAAACCGGGTTCGGCGGCGTTCCCTGCGTACCAGTCAGCCATTCAGACCAGGGCTCCATTGCATTCATATAAAATGCGTCGCACGAAGGACGAATCTGGAACATTATACAATTCATCCCGTTCAGTTGATGCTTGTTCAATAACGTAATTAATTCCGAACGCTGCTGCGCTGAAGTTAGATTTTTACTTGAGGGCCAATCAATATTTGTAACAGAAGCTACCCAT
>DAIRET010000187.1:0-5302 GCA_036795455.1 Ignavibacteriaceae bacterium | reverse complement strand
TGTAACGTCTGCAATAATAGAACGGGTTGGATTGAAACTGATATTAATTGCCATATCAAGTGTTAATGCTACAGCAATAGCAACAGCCATTAAACTACCGATTCCTAAATACTCATTAATGACATCTATGTTAGGAAGAGCAAGAAGCATAAGTGCCGCTAATGTTCCACCGATAAGAATAAACGGTCTCCTTCTACCCCCCCAAAACCAAACATTATCGCTAATCAATCCGATAATTACCTGCCCGAAAATGCCTGCAATTGGACCGGCAGCCCAAACAATCCCGATTTGATGAATATCCAGATTGTATTTTGTATTTAATATCCAGCTAAGAGCTGCGATCTGAATTGATAATGCAAAACCCATTGCCGTTGAAGGTAAACTAAGAATTGCATAAAAACCGTTTGTTAATTTTCTCTGAATATCCAGCATATAAAACCTAACTAATTTTAACCTTTAACGCTTCCGAGAGTCAAACCGGAAACAAGCCATTTACTTAATATTACAAATAACAACACTACCGGGATACTAACCACAAGCGATGCAGCGGCATATAATCCCCATTCCGTTGACATATTTGATTCAAACGATTTTAGCCCGAGCGGAAGTGTGAAGAGTCTTGTATCCTGTAATACTTGTGCTGCAACAATATATTCGCTCCAGGCTGTCATAAAAGAAAACAACGCAGTTATTACAAGAGCCGGAGCTGCCAACGGAAAAATAATCATGTAGAAAGCCTGCCATTTATTGCAGCCGTCAATTCTTGCCGACTCTTCAAGACTGAACGGAATTGTATCGTAATAACCTTTCATCTGCCAAATACAAAATGGTAAGGCTGTTGCTGAATAAACAATTATTATTCCTAAATAGCTGTTCAATAATTCAAGTTTAATCAACATAATATACATCGGAAGCAATAACATAGTTGCAGGAAACATTTGTGTTGTCAATAATCCGAGCATTGTAGTTTGTTTTCCAATGAATTTAAATCGTGATAAAGCATACCCTGCTGTTGATGCGAGTGCAACACCGGTAAACGTAACAACGAACGAAACAAATGCTGAATTACCGACCCATAATAGAAAAGGTCGATTTGTAAACAATTCAACATAATTCTGGAATGTAGCATTGTCCGGTATTATAGCAAGTGAAGTTGATAGCAGTTTATCACCAGGTCTTATCGATATAGTAAACACATTAATTATCGGATACAAAGCTATCAGTGTAAACAATATTAAAAAGGCATACGTTAAAATGTTGATGATTAATTTCTTTTTATTCATATAACTTCAACTCCTTTAATAGACCGATTCGGTTGCTTTTGTCTTTCTGAGGAATGTCAATCCGAAAGCCAGTAAAATCAAGAACAACACAACACTAAATGCAGCAGCATAACCGTAACGGTAAAGGTTAAATGCCGCTTTATAAACATATGAGACAAGTATATGTGTTTTATCCGACGGTTCTCCTGCATTACTTACAAGCCAAACAATATTTAAATTGTTGAATGTCCAGATAACACCTAAAGTTATTGCTGGAATCATAACCGGTTTTATCAAGGGAATCGTAATATTCTTGAGTTTATGATACCACTTTGCCCCATCAATATCCGCTGCTTCATAAAGTTCGGCAGGAATACTTTGTAACGCTCCAAGTGCAATTATCATCATGAACGGAAAGCCAAGCCAGATATTTGTAATAATAACTGCAGAGAATGCTTCAATCGGCGATTTTAACCATTCAATAGGAGACATCGACAAATACCTTGCAAGAATTAAATTGATTGAACCGTATTCATAATTGAACATTCCTCTCCAGGTTAATGCTACAATATACTGTGGTACAGCCCACGGAAGAATCAGCAATGTTCTGAAAATAGGAGTTCCCGGTAGATTCTTATTTAATAGAAGAGCGAGAGCTACTCCTATAGTAACGTGAAAGAACAAGTTTACGACTGTCCATATAATTGTCTTTATAAATATTTCGTAGAACTGAGGTTCACTGAAAACTTTTGTGTATTGAATAAATCCGACAATACTCCAATCGTGTATATGAGCCAAACTCATATTTGAGAAGGAAAGGACAATATTATAAACAAACGGATAAAAAATAACCGCAACCATTATTATTACGGCAGGCAGAGCAAGAAAATATGCAAATGAATCTTTCGCGAAATTTCTAAAAAATCCGATAATACTTTTTCTTAAAAAGAAAAGTGCAACTATTACCACAACAATCATTACTATTTGAACTATCAATCCCCACAACGGATTTTCAATCGATTCACGTAATTCGATTATTTTTATACCGGCATTCTTTTGCATCTGTTCGGCTGCTTTTTCCGCTGTAATTGAACCACCGAGTACTGCCTGGTAAGATGGACGCATAGCATCCCATATCGCACGCATTTCTGTAATTATCGGTAAAGGAATTCCGTTTTCAATTTGTTGTTTTGAATTATTCAGAATCGGATCATTTAACAATTCGGGATTGTCGTATATTTCCAACCGTGTAGGGAAAGTCTTTGCCTGCAGAGCGGTTTCAAGTTGCTTTTCTGGACTTAATATATACTCCAACAACCCTTTAACATTTTTCAATTTGTTTTCGGAGATGTTGTTATTAATTGAAAAACCTTTCGGAGCAATCATCGGTTTGCAATACTGTCCTGTTTCTGTAATTAGCGGCAGGATTGATATTCCGTAATTAATCCCCGCATTACCGTAACCCGACCATGACCAATCACCATTGATCATCATTCCGGCTCTCCCCTCTTTGAAGAGTGCATCGGCTACATTATAGTCGGCTTCATTAGGAATAATTTTATGTTTATCCCGCAATTCACCTATAAACTTCAAAGCGCGAATCATTTCCGGGGTATTTAATGATGGCTGATTGAGACTATCAAGCACCCATCCACCGAACCCAGTCAAAAACGGAATGAAGAAATACGGTTCCGTATAATTCCAAACTAACCCGTATTGGTCGGGTCTTCCATTACCTGTTTTGTCTATAGTAAGTTTTTTACCGATTTCAATTAATTCAAGTTCTGTTTTAGGCGGCACCGGAACCAGGTCTTTATTATAAACAAGCATCAAATGATTACCGAGTTTATCGGCAAGCTGCCATAATCTCCCATCAACTTTTATTAAAGCGTCAGGGTTGAACGAATTTAAGAATTTCTCATCAAACACTTCATCAAGCGGTTTGACAATATTCATTTCAACAAAAGGTCCAATTTGATCGGAAGGTCCGTAAATCAAATCCGGTCCCTGTCCGCCTATTGCTGCAATTATATATCCCGACCGCATCTCTTCAGTCTCTTTGAATAACTGAATAACTTTTGAACCGGGATTCGATTTCATGTATTCATCAATCTGATCTTGTAAAATGCGTGTTTCTTCGGGACGCATGTTATGCCAGATAACGATTTCGTTTTCATCTACTTTTCTACCGCAGCCAATAAAAGCCAGAAGTGAGAGTAGCAATGAAACCGATAAAATTAATTTTTTCTTCATATCACTTTAGTTTGATAATTGTAAAACCGCCATTTTCTAAATAAAGGTTGTGTAAATTTAGAAATTTATCAACTATCTCAAAAGAGGTAATTTTCATTGCCCCAAATTTTTCAGATAACTTTTTGTGGCTTAACAATTCATCTGCATTAAAGCCGATAAAATCCTTCAATTCATTCACGTCGAAAACAGCATTCTTAATATCAGTTCCTGAGTTATTAATTATAACCAAAGATGCACCAACATCATCAGTTCTAACATATGAAAGTAATTTACCGCTTGTATCCGGGAGAAAAAATAAAGATTCATTTCTCTTATCATCTCTTGCTGAAAATTCTTTATTGCTTTTTCTTAGTTGAATCAGCCTTTTGTGAAAACTAAGAATGCTGTTGCTGTCCTCAATTTGATTAGCAAATTTTTGCCAATCCATTTGTTGACGCACATTCTCCGGTGGTAGTTTTCCTTCCAAACCGATTTCATCACCGTAATAAATCATCGGCATACCGGGGAGTGTAAATATTATAACAAGTGCCTGTTTCAGCTTATCAACATCACCGTCAAACATTGATAAAGAGCGGTTATTATCATGATTCGAAAGAAATCTTGTCATCTGAAACCCAGCGGGAAAAATCTCTCTCTGCTCTATCAGAGTTTTATGAAATGAGTTTATATCATTACTTTTAAAATATCTCTCTAATCCATAAAACAAAGGATAATCGAAAAGCATATCAAATTCTTCTTTGAAGAATGGAATTAAAAAGTTTGCATTATCCCAAACTTCGCCGAGTAATAAAACATCAGGATTGATATTTTTGACTTCATTTCTGAAACGGTTCCAGTATTGATGGGGTACTTCTTTTGCAGCATCGCATCGAAATCCGTCCACACCATCCGAGAAGTTACCGTTGCCATCAGGGTCAAGCCAGTATTTCGCAACTTCGATAAAATAGTCCTGCACTTCCCTATTATCGAAATCAAGTTTCGGCATTTGTCTGTCTACCCCGAAATGGTTCCAATCGGTATTTTCTTTATTTCTAAATTGATACCAATTACTATACTTGCTTCCGGGATTTTTATAAGCATCAAGAAAAAACGGGTGCAGGCTGTCAGTATGGTTTATAACGAAATCCATAATAACCTTTATGTTTTTTTTCTTTGCTTCTTTAAGAAAAGTAAAGTAATCTTCTTTAGTCCCGTAGTCCTTCTCAATCGAGTAGTAATCAACTACATTATACCCATGAACAGTAGAGGATTCGTTCCAGGGCATCAACCAGAGAGCATCAGTTTGTAGTTCATTTTTCAGATAATCCAATTTAGATGTTAAACCGTTAAAATCGCCGATACCATCACCGTCCGAGTCGCAAAAAGTCCGGATGAATATTTCATACATAATTGCTGAGTCATAAAATGAAGGAGTTACAATGTCATTTATGTATCTGTCCAGAAAAAACCTTGAAACGTAACCGGGGTTTTCGTTCCCATTTTTATCAGCAAAAGAGATAAATATTTTGTGTTCACCATCTTTAATGCTGGTATCGATTGAGGCTGTTACTGAAGAATTTTCGATATTAAAAAGAAATGGAATCAGCTCATCATTAAAAAACAGTTTTATTGATGCCGGATCAATCTCCGATTCAAATGTACCGAGCCTAATTGTGAGTAAAGGTATTTCAGAAACTCTCTTGTTCTGCGGTGGGAACATCTCATGAATAAACGGCGCTCCATATTTTTGAGGAATTATTATCCCGTTACGCCATTCATCTTCGGTTACATTCGGTGCATTCGGATCG
>DAIRET010000186.1:0-5334 GCA_036795455.1 Ignavibacteriaceae bacterium | reverse complement strand
GCCCCAAGTTGAATGTCAGCTAAACCGGGTCTTACCCATCCAAAACCGGCAACTAAAGCTGCCCCTAATAATACTGCTGAAAAAACCAGCACTGATAAGCCAAATATTTTTTTCGATTTCATAACTACCTCATACTTTACATTATTAAATAATTAACTAATGTATAAACTATCAATAAAACTCCATTACATTTTTAGTGAATTCAAACCTTTAAAGTCGCTTACATGAAACTTAGTAAAACTTTCCAGAAGCGAGATTACTTTACCGAGAATACTCCTGTCCCAGTTAAGTTTTGATTGACTGTGCTTTAGACATACAAAATAACTAAAAAGTTCCGTCGGGATTGAATAATTAGTTATATGATTTTCACCGCAATTTGCACAAATCATCCCTTTATCATAATTAAAAAAGAATGTGCCGTTCTTCGTCAAATCTTTATGACATACAGAACATTGTTTTACCTGTATTTCATAACCGATTTCTTGTAAAAAGAAAAAGAAGAACCTGCAAAAGAGGACTTCCGGCAGCTCCTTTTCAGTATCTAACAAAAAAAGGATTCTTTTAATTCCATTGAATAGACGCTCATTAGCTTCATTTTCAAGCGTAAGATTACGGACTAATTCCAGTACCGCATAAGAATATTTTAGCCGCTCAAAATCTTCTCTTATATTGGAGTTATGAAGAAGAAGTACAGCATCCGAAACTAACTGGATTTCTCTCGATTCTTTTTTATAAAAAACTATATCAATAACATTAAGAGGATCGACAATACTGCCGGTTTTCGAGTTTTTTCCTCTTCCGCCTTTTACTATTGCAGACATTCTGCCGTTTGAAAGAGTGAATAACGAAACGATTTTACTTGAATCGCTGTAGTTAAGTTTGCTAAGAACAACGGCTTCAGTTTTTACTATTTCGCTCATTTTGTAAATTCATACGGATAGGAGAATAATCCTTCTTCAGTAATTATCCCGGTTATTAGATTTGCGGGAATTTTATCGAACGATGGATTATAAACATCGTAAACGGGTAGCGTTACTTCTTTTCCATTAATCGAGGTAACCTCTTCCGAGTTTCTTTCTTCAATCGGGATTTCCGAAGCATTAGAGATGCTATAATCAATTGTTGAAGTAGGAGCAGCAATATAGAACGGAATATTGTGGTGTTTACAAATAACAGCAAGATTATAAGTGCCGACTTTATTTGCAGAATCACCGTTAGAAGCTATTCTATCCGCCCCTGTGATTGCAATATCAATCTTCCCCTGCTTCATTAAAAAAGCACCGGTTGAATCGGTTATTATGTTGAATGGAATTCCCGATTTATGAAGCTCGAATGCCGTTAATCTTGAACCCTGAAGCAATGGTCTTGTTTCATCTGCATAAACGAAGTTGACAAAATTATTCTCGAATGCTTTTTTAATTACTGCGAATGCAGTTCCTTCTCCCCCGGTAGCAAGTTTACCTGTGTTACAGTGAGTAATCACATTCGATTTTTTCTTGAAAATCTTTATCCCGTTGGAAGCAATTCTATCGCATTTATCAATATCATCACGTTGGATTTCTAAAGCTGCTTCGATAAGGAAGTTATAAATGCTGCCGGAGTTTTTTTTCTCTTCGTAAACGGATTTCATTTTCTCCAGCGCCCAGAAAAGATTAACTGCTGTTGGTCTTGTTACTTTCAATCTATTATAGGCATTGTAGAAATTCTTTTCAGTTGCAGCTTCCTTAAGTGAAAGTGATAGAGCAAAAGCAGCGGCAATTCCTATTGCAGGTGCGCCTCTAATTTCAAGTTTTTCAATTGCTCCGGCAATCCTATTATAATCGTCTGTTTTAATGTATTCTTCCTGAAACGGAAGTTTTGTTTGGTTTATAAAAATCAGTTCGTTGTTTTCAAATTTTAAATTGAAAAACTCACTCATTTTCATCGAACCTTGAGATTGTAAGAAATTCTCTAAATCTATCCTGAATTCTTAAGTAGGACAAATTCTCCAGGCTCTTTGTACTGAATTCTTCAACGCAGAAAGAAGCCATTGTACTTCCATAAACTACTGCTCTTTTCAGGTTTTCAGGACTTAAATCAAGTGTTTTGTGTAAGTAACCGATAAATCCGCCTGCAAAAGTATCACCAGCTCCTGTAGGATCAAAAATGCTTTCCAACGGGTATGCAGGGGCAGAGAAGATAATATTTTCTCCGAAAAGCAATGCTCCATGTTCCCCTTTTTTAATAATGAGAGTTCCAACTCCCATTTCAATAATCATTTTAGCCGCTTTAATCAAATTCGGTTCGTGTGCAAGAAGTCTCGCTTCGGAATCGTTGATGATCAAGACATCTGCTCTTTTAAGCACTTTCATCAAGTCATCTTTTTTTCCTTCAATCCAGTAGTTCATTGTGTCGCAAACTACAAACCGGGGATTTTCAATTTGATCCAGCACCTTTAGCTGGAGTACGGGATCGATATTACCAAGGCATACATACTTAGCTTTTTTCAGATTATCCGGAATAATCGGGTCAAAGTTTTCAAATACATTCAACTCGGTTAATAGTGTATCTCTTGTATTCAAATCGTAATGGTATTTACCCGACCAGCGAAATGTTTTCCCGCCGGGTATAACTTGCAAACCTGATAAATTTACATTATGCTCTTCTAAAAGAGTAATATACTCTTTCGGAAAATCTTCACCCACAACACCTACTATGTGCACCGGTCCCGTAAAATAACTTGCAGCAAGTGAAATATAAGTCGCCGAACCGCCAAGAGCGTCTTCCACCCTGCTGAAAGGTGTTGCAACAGTATCTAATCCTAACGATCCTACTATTAGTAAACTCAATTTGTACTCCTTGTGATTAAAATTCGGTTACAAAAATACGGAATTAATGGTTAAATAAAAGAGTAAATGGGACATAAGTACCGCTATCGGCTCAAATTATTTCATTAAGAATTGATGACTTTCCTTCTTTGTATAGAAGAGAGTAAAAAAATGACTATTACAAAGACATAAAAATTGTTCTAGTTTTTTGGTATTCCCAAAGGATTGGATTTGTTTAAAAGCTGTCTGCGGATTTATATTAAATCGTTACTAATAGCGTAGTGAATCAAGCCGGTAGTTTCCCTGATATTAAGTTTTTCCATAATTTGAGCGCGGTGCGTTCGAACTGTATTCGGACTAATAAAAAGAGATGCCGCAATTTGCTGAATTGTCTTCCCCCTGCCAATTAATTTCAATATCTCTTTTTCACGTTCAGAAAGTTTTTCATGTAAACCATTTTGATTGTTTTCCCATCCCTCTGAAATCAGATTAGTTAGTTCTTCACTAATATATTTATTTCCCCTGCTCACCTCGTAAATTGCTTGTAATAATTCTACCGGTGTACTGTCCTTAGTAAGATAGCCGGCGGCACCAAGTTTAAGTGCTTTTAGTGCATACTTTTCTTCAGGAGAAATGCTAAGTACAAGAATTTTTATATCCTTGTTTATCCTCAGAATATCGGGGATTATTTCCAGCCCGCTTTTATCTGGAAAATTTATATCAAGTGTAATTACATCGCAATCATTTTTAGAAATGTACTCGACTACTTCCGATGCTTTTTCAACTTCGGCAGTAATCTTAATCTCTTTATCCCGTTCAAGTATCTTTCTTAATCCCGCCCTAATAATACTATGATCATCGGCAATCAATACTTTTATCATTCAATCACAGCCGGTATAGTTAAAATTACATTCGTTCCTTTACCCGTGCCAGAAACAATATCTAATTTTCCACCGAATAGTAATGCTCGTTCCCGCATACTTATTAAACCGAATCTTTTTAAACCGTTACCAAATGGTTCGTTAAAACCTATACCGTTATCGATAATTGTCAAAACTACATTTTCAGTTGTCTGTTCAAGTTTAATATTCACAGTAGTAGCCTGGGAGTGCTTCCTCACGTTGTTAAGTGCTTCTTGAAGGATTCTGAAAATTGCAAGAGAAACATCGTTATTATAATGCAGTTCTTCCACACCGGATGTGAAAGTACACTCGATTTTTTCCTTCTTGTTAAATTCTTCACATTGCCATTTTAGAGCTTCGATCAGGCTTAAATTATCAAGTATTTCCGGTCTCAGTTTAATCATAAGCTGTCGAACATTCTTAACTCCCCCATCAATCATATTCATCATTGTATCAATACTTTCAACAATTGATTTCTTTGCTTTAGAATTAAGATCATTTTTAATCATCGTTAGTTCAATTTTTAGTGCAGTTAATACCTGCCCGATATCGTCGTGGATTTCGCGGGAAACCATCTGCCTTTCTTCTTCTCTTACCGATTGTAAATGCCCTGCAAGATTGCGTACTTGTTCAAGGGAATTCCTCAGTTTAATCTCGGCTTCCTTTCTTTCAGAAATTTCGGAAACAAGTTTTTTAGTGTTGTTTTCCCATTTTAATTGGAGTTTTCTTAACGTAAGATGGGTTTCAACCCTGGCAAGAACTTCCTGAACGTTAAACGGTTTACCGATGTAATCTACGGCACCTGCGGCAAACCCTTTTATTATAGAGGGGGAATCATTCAATGCACTTATAAAAATAATCGGTATAGAATTGATTTCTTCACTTGTTTTTATCCAGTGGCAGATTTCATAACCGTTTATTTTCGGCATCATTATGTCAAGGATAATAAGAACCGGTTGTTCTTCGCGGATAATTTTAAGTGCGGTTTCTCCATCTTCAGCTCCTTTAACGCTCCATCCTTGTTTGGAAAAAACGGTTACAAGATAGTCAAGATTAATATTAGTATCATCAACAACAAGAATATCAATTTTGTTTGCAGTAGATGCGGAGATTGTATTTGATTCGCTATTCATAAGAAACCTGTAAAAGTTAGATTCGGAAATATTTAATTAATACTAAACCACAATACGGAAAATAAACTGTAAAAATTTAAGTCCTGGTAGGCAAAAATAATCAATTTTTAATTTTGTCAAAAGGTGAGAAGCAAAATATAGGAACACAATCGGAAGTAAAACAAAAAAGCTCAATCCCCTTATTCAAGGGATTGAGCTTAAATTCAAAGAAAAAGAACTGCTTATTTAAGCAAATTCATCTTAATTGTTTTTGAGAAGTTTCCGAATTTAAGTTCGGCAATGTACATACCGCTTGCAGCAGGCACACCGAAACTATTCTTTCCATTCCAAACAACTTCGTATGAACCTTTGGCGTAATCTTCTCTACTAATAAGATTTACAACTTCGTTACCGAGAATATCATAGATTTTCAAAGTAATTTTATTGTCAACCGGTAAAGAGAACCTAATGGTTGTTGAAGGGTTGAAAGGATTCGGGTAGTTCTGACTAAGT
>DAIRET010000021.1:0-24921 GCA_036795455.1 Ignavibacteriaceae bacterium | reverse complement strand
AGCATAAAACATCCGATTTTTTAATTGATAAGATAGATGAATATCTCAACTTCCCAGTGTTCGATCCGCACGGATACCCGATTCCCGACAAAAACGGGAATATGCCTGCAGAACCGGAAAGTATTCCCCTTAGCGTTTGCGAAACAGGAAAATTTTATAGAATCGCGAAGGTGAACGATGATATTCGTGAACTGATTCATTTCTTTGAAAAGATAGGTTTGAAACTGAAAAAGAAGATTAAGGTTGTTGAGAGGCTGGCTTATGATAATTCAATTACTATTCTCGTAGATTCCGTCAGCCATACCATAAGTGAAAAGATAGCCGAAAATATATACTTAACGAAAGAAGGTTAAAAATGATTGATCCTTTAATTGCAATAATGTACGGATTAGCAATCATAGTTATTTTCATAATTATTTTCTTACCCCGCTGGGGCATCGTTGCACTATTCCGCCGCTTGCAAAAAAATATAGACCGGGTTCTTGTTGAAGACGCACTTAAGCATATTTACGACTATGAATCAAATCAACTTCAAACATCAACTGAAAGTATCTCTATTAATCTATCTATTACAAAAGAACAGGCAGAAAAAATTTCTAACCGTCTTGAACAAATGGGGTTGATTGATAAAAAAGAAAACTCTTTGATTCTCACTTCCGAAGGACGCTCATATGCTTTAAGGGTAATTAGAATTCACCGCTTACTTGAGCGTTACATGGCTGATGAAACAAGCGTTAAAGAGAGTGACTGGCATTCCGAAGCGGAAGAAAAAGAACATGCTATTTCAATTGAAGAAGCAAATGCACTTGCCGCTCAATTGGGAAATCCTTTGTATGATCCTCATGGCGATCCGATTCCTACAGATTCCGGCGAATTACCTGAAAGAAAAGGAATTTCCCTTTCGGCACTTAAACCGGGTGAGTTTGCAATTATTATCCACATAGAAGATGAACCGGAAACTGTTTATGCTCAAATCGCAGCGATGGGATTATTCAACGGAATGCAGGTTAGAATGATCGAATCATCAGGAACTAAAATCAAATTTGAAGCCGACGGCGAAGAGTACATACTTGCACCAATAATCGCAGCAAATATTACAGTCATTCCTTTAACGGAAAAAGAAGATATTATAAAAGATTTTAAAACCCTTTCATCTTTGAAAATGAATGAAGAAGCTGTTGTTGTCGGTATTGCAAAATCATGCAGGGGACAACAACGAAGACGCTTAATGGATTTTGGTGTTGTGCCCGGAACAAAAATAAAACCGATAATTAGAAGTATTGGCAGCGACCCAACAGGTTACATAATTCGTGGAGCAACGGTTGCTTTAAGGAAAAGACAGTCAGATCAGATTTATATTAAAACAACAGGAGGAACGAAATGATAAGCAATGATCAATGTGCAACCTGCCCGGCTCATAATGTTGCCAACCTTGTTAAACTCGGTATTAATATGGAACAGTTCGATTACCTTGTTGCATTAGCAGGAAATCCGAACACCGGGAAGAGTACTGTGTTTAATAATCTAACCGGGCTGCGGCAGCATACAGGTAATTGGCCAGGCAAAACAGTTGGTAGAGCAGAGGGCGGATTTATTTATAATGATAAGAGATTCAAACTTATTGATTTACCAGGTACGTATTCGCTCCTTTCTACAAGCACAGATGAAGAAGTTGCAAGAGATTTTATTTTATTCGGGCAGCCTGATGTTACAATCATTGTAGTCGATGCAACAAGGCTGGAAAGAAATCTAAATCTTGCCCTTCAAGTTCTTGAAATAACCGAAAGAGCCGTTCTTTGTGTCAACCTTGTTGATGAAGCAAAACGCCATCATATTACAATTGATGAAAGAGCGTTGTCGAAAGAACTCGGCATTCCAGTTATTCCGGCGGCGGCAAGACAGAAAGTGGGAATGGATTCGCTCCTCAAATATGTTTTTGACGTTGCTGTAGGGAACTATATTTGTAAACCGCACAGGATTAGCAGTAAGTCTAAAACAGTTGCAAACGCTGTTAATGATTTGAAAGAAATGATCGATAAAGAATTCCCCGGACTTCCGAATTCAAGATGGGTTGCAATGCGCCTGCTTGAAGGAGATCAAAGAATTATTGACGCAGTAGGAAGCGGTGAATTAATCGATTTGATACAGAATGAAAAGATTCAAATGAAAAACGGGGCTGAGGTATGAACAAAAACAAATATGAAAAAATAATTTCTAAGGCGAATGCTTTAAGATGGGAAGTCGGCGAAAATTTCCACGACTCGCTTATGGAATCAATTTATGCCGACGCCGAAAGAATTGCTCATAAGTCAATTGAACAAAAAAGTATTAAAAGAAAATACGACTTCGACACAAGACTTGATAAACTTGTAACAAGCCGTGTATTCGGATTCCCGATAATGTTCCTGCTTCTTGCAATTGTATTTTGGGTTACAATTGAAGGCGCCAACTATCCTTCAAGTTTTTTAGCTTCAATACTCGTTGATACTTTTCACCCGGTATTAAAGGGATTTGCAGCATCACTCGGAATTCCCTGGTGGATTGACGGATTGCTGATAGACGGAGCTTATCTTGCTGTTGCATGGGTAACAAGTGTAATGCTTCCGCCGATGGCTATCTTCTTCCCGATATTTACTCTACTTGAAGATTTTGGTTACCTGCCAAGAGTTGCATTCAACATGGATGGATTGTTCAGAAGAGCCGGGGCGCACGGTAAACAGGCTCTGACGATGAGTATGGGATTCGGATGCAATGCTGCCGGAGTAGTTGCCGCAAGAATTATTGATAGTCCGAGAGAACGATTGATTGCAATGATAACAAATAACTTTTCGCTTTGTAACGGAAGGTGGCCTACCCAAATTTTAATCGCTACAATTTTTATCGGCGGAGCGGTTTCACCGCATATTGCGGGATTTGTTTCTGCTGGTGCCGTGGTTGCTGTTGCAGTGCTGGGTATTGTTTTAAGTCTTGTCATATCGTGGATGTTATCCAACACAGTATTAAAAGGAGAAGCGTCTGCTTTCAGTCTTGAACTTCCGCCTTACCGTCCGCCAAGATTGGTGCAAACTCTTTATACTTCATTAATCGACAGAACAATCTTTGTTTTGTGGCGTGCAATAATATTTGCTTTGCCTGCGGGTGTTGTAATATGGCTTACTGCCAATGTAGAAATAGGAGGGATTTCACTTGCGGAATATTTCATAAACTGGAGCGACCCTTTTGCTTTACTGCTCGGTTTGAACGGCGTTATTTTATTGGCGTATATAATTGCTATCCCTGCGAATGAAATTGTAATACCCACGATACTTATGCTTACAGTTCTCGTAACCGGCTCAAGTGAAGCGGGTGCGGGTGTGGGCGTAATGTTTGAACTTGATTCAATTGATGCTACGGCAGATATACTTAAAGGAGCGGGATGGACTTTATTAACCGGCATAAACCTTATGTTATTTAGCCTGCTTCATAATCCTTGCTCAACAACTATTTACACAATTTATAAAGAAACGGGCAGCGTAAAGTGGACGGCGGTAGCTACATTTCTTCCGGTTGCGATGGGATTGACGGTCTGCTTCTTTATTACACAAATTTGGAGATTATTAGTTTAAAAAATCTTGTAAGCAATTTATAAAGCATTATTGCCCGATAAGTTTTTCGATTATTTTATCAATCTCTTTCATTTCGCTTGAGAGATGTTTTTTTATTTCAACCCGCAAGCGTCCCAAACGTATTGCGTTTAATTCTTCATTAGGCGGATTATTTTCAAGATACTTTTCCGCTTTCTGATGGGCGGTTTTGCTTAAAGCAGCCAATCTCAAATGAGTTTTATCTTCCTTGTTAAATTTAGGGAAATATATATCAAGAATTTTTTTATGAACATGCCTTTCTCCAAATAACCCTTTTGCCTGAAAATCTTTCATCCGTTCATTTGGTACTTTCGAATTAAGAATAGCAGTTAAAAAATAAGCTTCCTTCTCCCGGTGTGTATATAGGACGTAACCCACACTTTCAACAATAAAATCCAGATCAATATTCTTTCTCTTTAGAATAGTTGCATTCGCATCTTTCGCGGACGAATTATAAAGAACAAGGTATGGTGCGTTAAGATTTTGTCCGGTTAATCCTTTTTGAAAATTCAATCTGTCATTACTAGACATATTTTTAGATCTTTCAGTTTTAGATTGATCCCAAAACCTTTCGGCAGTTCTAAACCAGCGGGAAGCATACAGGTAGCCTTCATTCATAATATCGTCGGCGGCGTACAGTTTTATTATTTTTTTGTTTCTGTCGTTAGTTTCAATCATTATCGGCAGTACAACCATATCCGGTTTGTATAATGCGAAAGGAAGAATACTTTTTGAAAGTGCAGTTCTGAACAAAAACCGGCTTTCCATTCTTCCTCGTATTTCAAGGTGCTTCCAGGGAAGTTTTGCTTCAGTTTTAATCGCTGTTGAAGTTCTTAAATTCAACACTCTATCTTCGAAATCCGGAGGTGTTTCCTGGTCTAATTCGACAAAATAAAAAGAACGGGGAACTATAGTGGCGCCCTGTCTGAAAGCATCTTTGTAAGGATTATATTTAGTTTGAGCCTTGTATTTACGCATTGTAAATGCAGATGATTTACCCTGCTTTGCATAATACCACTTAGTTGTGTTCTCTGTTAAATGTTTTTCCCCGGTTTCAAGTTTGCAATTATGAATCGGCAGGTTACCATTGAATAGAAGTCCTTTTATCCCGGAAGCTGGCAAACTTCTTTTAACGCCATCCTTTTCCTTTTTTGCGAACAACACCGAACTTGGGATACGGAATAGCGGAGAAACTTCATTCAAGTCCCAAATCCCGGTAAGCCTAAAACCCCTTGCTTTACCGGTTCTTGTATTGTCGTGATGGTCTGCACTAAAAAAGCTTCTCGGAAGAACAAACGCAATTTCACCGCTCTCCTTTAAAAAGTAACTACTGCAATATGCAAAGAAAATAGCAGCAATTTCGAGATGCGGAAAGTTCGCAATTCTATCCGGTTTAACGCAGTATTTTTCCGCGAGTTCATTTAGAATGTTTTGGTATTCTTCATTTTTAACGGAACTAAAAGTGAACCATGGCGGGTTACCGACAACATAGTCAAACTTTTGTGAAAGAAAATAAGGCTTATAGAGATTTTGAATAATGAATTTCCATATACTATCCCGCTTTTTCTCTTTTACACTGCGTAACGATTCGTAAATCTTGTAAAAGCTTTCCATTACCTGCCCGTTAAATCCCCCGTTTGTTATCTTTTTCAGAAGAATATTTTTGAATGTTTCAGGCGATACTATTCTCCTGTTATAAGTCTGCTCCGCAAGTTCTTCGGCGGATTCAAGTGCATCGTCGAATATTTTTACATCATCAAGTATTTGCGAACTTAATTCAAGTGTTTCTTTGTCGATTTGCATCTTGAATTTCTTCCCGAACAAGTCTTCAACTCCATCCGGGGCAAGCAGCGTATTTGCAAGTATAATATTAATACGGAGTGGTGATTTAGCGTTTGCCACATCTTTACCGAAAGCAAGCAACAAGTTTGTTTTCGCAATTTGAACTGAAAGCGGGTGAATGTCTATCCCATAAATACTCGCATTCAGTTCATCAACTGTAATTGCGGGATTCAATTCCCTGAAACGATGGACGGCAGCAATAAGGAATGACCCGCTTCCGCATGCCGGGTCTAAAATTCTGCTTCCCTGTTTAATGTCAAATTCTTTTAATATCCTTTCGCATAGCCAGTCGGGAGTATAATATTCTCCGAGAGCATGGCGGGTATCAAGGTCAATCAATTCCTGGTAAACACCTTTAAGAATATCTTCATCAACATTCTGGAAATCAAAAGTAGAAACTTCCTGGGCTATCAACCGGAAGACTTTTTTCAGCGATTTAAAATTTCTATCGCTTTTTACCCAGTGGAAAAAATCGTCATCAACAAAATTCCGGATACCATATTGATTGAATACACTCCCTTCTATAATCGATTTAAGTTCATTGTCGTCAATATATTCATCGTTACTTACTACAGCATAGGCCAGAAGTTTAGCGAAGACGCTGAGGTATGTATGAATAATAAAATTGCTTTCGCTTGCATCGAACGAACCGTAAGCGATACTTAAAAACTTACTCCACTGCTCAAAAGATACTTGAACTTCGCCGTACTTTTTTGCTGTTGGAAAATGGATACTCATCTCGCGGAAGCATTCTATGAAGACGTGGCTGTGCTGCCCGAAAGCCTCTTCGATTTTCTTCAACGTTGCTTTCTGCTTCTCTTCTTTAAAAAGAAAGCGGTCAATCCAATAATAAAAATCTTCAGCGTTTGTTTCCGTTAATGTGAATGAAGCACTTTTTACTTCGTTAAGTATAAGGGATTCTTCGTTCAGTTCGGCAATATTTTCGAGACAAGAAATATCCGGGGCGAATATTTTCCAGTTAATACAATCCGAGGCAATTAGAGTAAAGTTATATCCTTCTCCCGAATTGAACTGTCCCAGCAGGTAACCGGCAAGTTGTTCCTTTGCATGTTTAAGAGAAGGTTTGAGGTCGTTTTCAAATTCAATAATTATTTTATTATAAAGCGTATCGGCGCTCCCCCTGTGCAGTTTGTCTTTCCTCGGGATTGCAAGAATTGAAGTTTCTGCACCAAGTGAAATCTTATCGATTATCTTTTCAATCTCTTTGTTTCCGCTGTATAGACGGTTAAGTAAATCTTTGAAAGCCTCTTTTTTAGGCAATTCCTTGTTAGCGGAAATTACTATGCTATAGTATGATTGGATCAGTTCAGCTTTATTACCGGTCATTAAACTTTTATTTTTGTTTGGTACTAATTTAAGAAAATATGTAATTATAATAGTGCATTCCGTACCTTTGAAAAAAAATACGGAGAGAAAAAAGAGTTTCACGAGTGATATTATTCCCCTACTGAATAATTTGTTAATTTTGCATTGGTCTTATTAAATTTTAATGAAAATCCTAAACTCAATCGGAAAGCATTTCAATAGCTTATGGAAACAATGTTAACGTCCTATGTGGCGTTTTTTCTTATAGTTGCCCTCGGTTTTGCCGTCGGAAAAATCAATATAAAGGGAGTATCGCTTGACAGTTCGGCAATTATATTTGTTGCTTTTATTTTCGGCTATCTCGGTGTTGAGATACCCGAAATAATACGCGAACTCGGTTTGATATTTTTTATTTATTCAGTCGGTATTCAAGCCGGTCCCGGCTTTTTCGAATCATTCAAAAAACAGGGAATAAAACTTATTGTTCTTACTGCGATAATTATCGGGACGGCTGCAATTTTAAGTATAGGAACCGCTTATGTGCTGGAGATTCCAATTGAACTTGCCGTAGGAATTTTCAGCGGGGCATTAACAAGTACTCCCGGTTTAGCCGCTGCAATTGATAGCACAAAATCAACAATAGCCTCTATCGGATACGGTATAGCTTATCCCTTCGGTGTGCTGGGTGTTATTCTTTTTGTAAAGGTGATAAATAAAATCTTAAAGGTTGATTTGACAAAGGAAGAAGTGAAGTACGCTGAAGAAATCACATCCGATTTCCCGAGACTAATGAACAAAAACTATATAGTGGAAAACCATAAGGTATTCGGAAAAACAATCGGGGAATTAAACATTAGAAGTATGACGAATACAAATGTTTCGCGGGTTTCCCAGAACGGGAATACTTTTACACCCAATTCAAACACCGTTCTTAACGAGGGAGATATAATCAAAGCAGTCGGAACCGAAAAAGACCTTGAAAAATTAGAATTGTTAATCGGAAGCAGAACCGACAAACCTATTTCTCTCGGGAAGAAGTTCATCGTTAAAAGTATACTTGTATCCAATAAGAATATAGTAAACAAATCATTTGCAGAGCTGGCTCTTTTTACAAAATATAATGTAACGGCAACATCTATCAGAAGAAGCGGAATCGACATAGCTCCGTCCGCACACACAAAAATTAAATACGGCGACAAAGTGATGATTGCATGTGCGGAAGATGACTTGAAGCAGGTGCTTGAATTGTTCGGCGATAACAGAACCCGGTTGGCAGAGGTTGACTTCCTGCCAATATCTATCGGAATTATTGTTGGAGTGGTTCTCGGTATGATTACAATCCCGCTCGGTTTTTATAATTTTAAGCTGGGGCTAACGGGAGGCGTATTAATAAGTGCAATCCTGTTAAGTAAAATCGGAAAAACCGGTTCAATACTATGGAATATTGCCGGGGACTCCAACCAACTATTACGGAAGATCGGGCTTATTTTCTTTCTTGTACCGGTTGGAACAAATGCAGGGCAAAATATCGTTGAGACACTGCAAACAAACGGTTACCTGTTATTTATTGCCGGTTTTTTTATTACAATAATCCCTATGATTATTACTACTCTTGTCGGTTATTATGTTTACCGTGTAAACTTCCTTACTTTGCTGGGGGCAATAACCGGGGGTATGACTTCAACTCCGGCTCTTAGTTCTACCGACTCGATGTCTTCATCGAATGCTCCGAAAGTAGCATATGCAACAGTGTACCCTTTCGCTTTAGTGCTGATGATCGTATTTACACAGATTATGGTTAAGTTTTTTTAAAATAGAAAAGCCACCGAAGTTTAAAAGTAACTCCGATGGCTTTCAATGTTTTATGCAAGTTTTTTCTTTACATAACTTTTAACTATTTCACCTAAACGTTCCAACAAAATATAAACTACCGGTATAACCAAAAGCGTTAAAAATGTAGTTGCAGTCAATCCGCCGATAACAGCTTTTGCAAGCGGCGACCAGGTTTCGGAACCTGTTCCCATACCTATTGCAAGCGGAACCATTCCAAGAATTGTAGTTGCAGCAGTCATTATAACGGGTCTCATTCTTGCTTGCGAGCCTTCTTCTACCGCCTTGTAAAGCTCATATCCTTTTTTACGAAGTTGGTTTATATAATCTACGAGTACAATACCGTTATTAACCGAAATACCTACAAGCATCACAATTCCCACTAAAGCCATTACACTTAAAGTTGTTCCAGTAATTAAGAGGAATAAGATAACACCGATAATCGATAATGGTACCGTAAACATAATAATAAAAGGATCAAGGAACGACTCAAATTGTCCCGCCATAATCATATATACAAGAAGAATAGCAGCAATAAATGCAAGTCCTAAATAGAAGAATGCTTCCTGCTGGTCTTCTGCTGTTCCCCCGATAATAACCTGGTATTCCGATGGAACAGGTGTATCGGCAATAATTTTATTTATTTCGGTTATTGCCTCTGAAAGATCAATACCCGATAACCCGCTGCCTACTGATACAAAACGGCTCTGGTTTTCCCTGAATATTGTTGGTGAAGATTCTTCCTCTTCTACGGTTGCCAGTTCTTTGAGCGGAACCATCTGTCCCGTAAAAATTGGAATCTGTAAGTTTTCAATTGCAGATTTCTGTTTTCTAAAGTCTTTTGCAAATTGAATCCAAATATCGTATTCATCCCCTTTTTCACGGTACTGCGAAACAACTTTACCTTGAATTGCAGTGGAAATATTACTTGCAACATCAAGAGAAGAGAGTTTCA
Source organism: Ignavibacteriaceae bacterium (assembly GCA_036795455.1). Taxonomy (GTDB): domain Bacteria; phylum Bacteroidota; class Ignavibacteria; order Ignavibacteriales; family Ignavibacteriaceae; genus DAIRET01. The sequence continues at coordinate 15,345 of DAIRET010000021.1, read as the reverse complement.
AATTGTTCATGACTTCTTTATTAAGATGAATTTGAATTTCCGGTGTAGTCGCTTTAACGTTTAACCCGATATCTACAAGTCCGTTCACCTTTTCCATTTTTGATTTGATCTGCTCTGCAATTGCAGTAGCACCTTTCATGTCAAAGCCGATAACTTTTACCTCGATATCTTTTTCTGCAGTGAATGAGCCTCCTTCCTGGAAATTGTATGTTATTCCAGGCAGGTCGTCAAGTTTCTTTCTTAACTCATCCGTTATTTCCTGCTGCGAACGGCTTCTCTCTTCTTTGGATGCCAGACGCACAAATACTTCCAGCGTACTTGATGTGGTTCCGAAAGCACCGATACCATCTCTTTCACCAAAGAATAATTGAACCGATTCGATTTCGTCCTTACGCAAAACCTCTTTAACAATATCTTCGATTCTATAAGCATAGATTCTCGTTTGCTCTACAGAACTTCCCGCAGGTGATTCAACAGTGAAATTAATAACACCCTGATCGGATTTTGGCAGAAATTCTCCTCCCAACAGAGGCGATAGAGCAAGTGATACAACAAGCGCTGCCGACACACCTATCACAACATATTTTTTATGATAAAGTGCCCAGTGCAATACTTTTTGATAATGAACGGTTAGGTGATCTACCAACGAAGCAAAACCGTTTTTCATTTTATTAAAAATCCCTTTTACACCAGGCTTCTCAATTTTCAATATGTTCGCCGACATCATGGGAACAATTGTTAAAGCTACAAGCAACGATACAACAAGGCTGAATGTAATAGTAAGCACAAGGTCTTTGAATAATTGCCCTGTTATATTCGGCACAAACAAAACGGGAAGGAAAACGCTTATCGTGGTAAGTGTTGAAGCTGTAATAGCCATACCTACTTCGGTAGCACCGTTATCAGCAGCTTCAAAACGGGATTCTCCAAGCTCGCGGTGCCTGTAAATGTTTTCAAGCACAACTATGGAATTATCAACAAGCATTCCTACTGCAAGCGCCAAACCCGCCATTGAAATAATATTAAGCGATAAGTTTGCCGCATAAAGAACTGCAAAAGTTACAATAACCGAGAGCGGGATAGAGATACCCATTATGAGGCTTCCTCGCATATTTCTTAAAAAGAAATAAATAACAATGAATGCAAGAATAAAAGCTATAAACGCAGAGTTTCTAAGGTTATTTACCGAAAGCATAATGAAGTCCGACTGGTTCCACATTATGCTGAACTTAGTTCCCTGCGGCAATCTTGTTTGAATATCGGGTAAAGATTCAAGAACCCTGTTACAGGTTAATACAGTATTTGCATCGGATTGTTTCAAAATCCAGATCATAACTCCTTCGGAATAGTCTGCACGAACTTCCGTCGAAATCTCTTTATAACCGTCTTCAACGTCGGCAACATCTTTAACGAGAACCGGTTGTTCACCTTTCATAGAAACAATTGTATTTTTAATTTGATCAATTGCTCTATACTCGCTGAACACGCGAAGGTTATAATTTTTCAATTCGGTCTGAATTGTTCCCGCCGGCAGCAACCCGCTTCCCGTTTGAATAGCCTGGGCGACCTGGTTGGGTGAAAGCCCGTACGATGCAAGTCTAACCGGGTTTAGTTCAACGTTAATCTGTCTTTTTAATCCTCCTTGAGTTTGAACAGAAGCGACCCCTTCAACCCTTTCAAGAAGAGGTTCGATTTTTTCTTCCGATAATTTTCTTAATTCTGCAGGTCCCAAATAATTAGAACTGATATTGACAAACATTATCGGGCTCATTGCCGGGTCGAATACGAATGTAAGCGGTTCGCTTGCATCTTTCGGAAGGTAATCTCTTATGAAGTCGATATTTTTCCGTATATCAATTTCCGCTTGATTCATATCCGTTCCGTATTTGAATTCAAGCGTTACAATAGAGGCTCCCTTGGACGATTGCGAGTTGACTTTCTCAATATTTTTTACCGAAGAGACAGCTTCCTCAATCGGTCGTGTTATAAGATTCTCAACATCTTCCGGACCTACGCCCTGGTAATTTGTAATAATACCAGCAATGGGGAATTGGATATCAGGGAATAAATCTATTTTAAGCTGCGAAAAAGAAAAGATACTAAACCCCAGTATCACACCGTAAATCATTAACAGTGTAATTTGTCTCCTTAATGAAAACTTAGTTAATATCATATTAAACTCTCTTATTCAATAATTTTTACTGTTTGACCGGCTTTAACAATATTTTGTCCTACCACAATTATAGTCTCGGAATTTTTCAATCCGCTTAATACTTCTACGTGGGAATTGCTTTTAATGCCGAGTGTAACTTCCTGTAATTCTGCTTTTCCATCTTTTACAAGAAAGACAAAATATTTTCTAACCGGGGTTTGAAGCCCTGTATTTTTATCTACTGTAACCTCGGTCTGGCTTTGTACTGCATTGTCCGGTATTACAATTGAGTTCTCTTTTTCCCTTATTTTAATACCGAATTCACCGAACAAGCCGGACTTGATTTCCGGGTTAGTACCGGATAGAGTTACTTCCACTTCAAGTGTTTTCGATAATTGGTCGATTGCTTCATCAATCTGGCTGATAATACCTGCGTATTTTGTGTTCTTAATAGAAGGGAATGTAATCTCAACATTCTGTCCCTTCTTAATATGAACTGCATCTTTACTTGCAAGTTTCAGTTTTGCTTTCATTGATGAAGGATTAATAACCTGTACAACCGGTTGTCCTGCCGCAAGCATTTGATTTCTTTCTACAAATATTGAAGCAGCAATACCGTTAAACGGAGCTCTTATAAAGCTGTTTTCGTACATTTCCTTCGACTGTTTGTGCATAGCTTTTGCTTGTTCCAGTCCGAATGAAGCCGCTTTTTTCTGTGTAGCAACCTGGTCGAATTGCTGCTGACTTATAGCTTTCTGTTTGAAAAGATTTTCCATCCTTTCATATTCTTTCGATACAAGATCAAGCTGGACTTCGGCAGTCTTGAGAGCGGCTTCTGCAGCTTCCGCTCCCTGCCTCAATGTTTCATTATATTGAACGGCAACAACCTGTCCTGCCCCAACCCGGTCGCCCGGTTTTACATATATTTTATCGATTCTTTCACCGACTTTACTGTAAACAATAACGTCTTCGCCGGCAGACACACTGCCGGTAACAACTATCTGCTCCGATATGGTTTTAGTTTGAATTGTATAAACCATAACCGGAACAGGTTTTTCGACAACCGTATCGTTCTTCTCGGAACAACCGGCTACGAATAAAAGAATAGCAACAACAAAGAATAACTTCCTATATATCATTTTATCCTCTAAATTTTTATTTCCAAATTGTTTTTAATAAACCGGTTGAATAGAGTAAATTCAACTGGCTGATATTGAAATCATAAATTCCGCGCAGGTACTCTACTTTATTTTGAGAGTAAGCAAACTGTGCATTAAGAACATCAAGCTGGGTGCTCATTCCTTCCACATAAAGAAGGTTTGAAAGCCTTAGACTCTCTTTAGCCTGGCTCATAGCTTCTTCAAGGCTTGATTTGTTTTTTGTAGTTTCAATAAAAGAGAAATAACTTTGTTCAACATCAAGAACTCTCTTTTTATCCATTTGTTCATATGCAAGTTCAATTTGTTGGGTTCTCAGTTTTGACTCCTGGTAATCAATTATTTTTCTACCGCCTTCAAACAAGGGCCAAACAAGTGCAAGCGAAATACCTTTTGAGCGGATATAATCATTAGCGGCTACCGAAGTGTTTTCAATTTGTGCCTGGTGAAGCACGTTTGCCGAAATTGCAATAGTCGGAGCAAACTTCCCGAGGGTTGCTTTTTCTCCTTCCGACGCAGCTTTAATTTGGTAGCTCAACGCTTTAATGTCCGCTCTATTTTGTTCCGAAAAAGATTTAAAGTCGTCCAGACTTGATAATGCCAGATCATCTAAAAAATCTTTTTCTGCAAGCGAATCCTCAACTACAAGCGAATCAGTTAGTGGAATATTTAGCAAAAATTTCAACTGCTGGTTTGCAAGTATAAACCCCGACTTAGCTCTTTCAACCGCGGGCTGGGTAGATGCATATTGTGCTTTCGCTCTTTGAAGGTCGAGACCAGTTGCGGTACCTGCTTCAAAAAACTTTTCTACCTGTGTAAGATTTGCTTTTGCAAGAGTGTATGCTTCTTCTGCGGCTTTCAACATTGAAGTTGAAAGCATCACCCCGTAATAAGCCTGTAATGATTGAAGAACAACTTCTTCTTCTTTTCCTTTCAACTCTTCACTTAATGATTTTCTCATGTTCTTCTGGATATTGTAGTTGAACCATCTTGTTCCGCCAGTGAAAATGGGCAGGGACAATTCAAGACTATGTTGAAACGAATACTTTGTTCCTACGATGAATTTTTGTCCCATAAAAACAAAAACAGGCAGCTCCAGATTGTTTGTAGCAACACCTTGATAAGTAAACGTTGGAAGAAAATAAGAAAGAGCTTTCCATTCTTCCCAATCCTGGGTTTCGTACTCAAGTATTTTACTTTTAAGCGAGAGGTTGTTTTCTTTAGAGATGTCAACAACATCTTTCCAGCTTAGGTGAACCACATTTTTATCCTGGCAGATGCCGGGAATAGTGATACCGAGAAATAGTATCAATACAAAAAATTTATTCATTAACTTCTCCTTTGGTTATTCCTGAATCACAAACTGCTCAATCCAGAACTCAATAGCGAGTTTCAGATTTTTTTCAAATTCATCTAAATTACAATCAAGTACCAGGTGCTGTGAAAAAACCACTACTATAACCCCCCAGAAACTGTAGCAAAGATATTTCGGGTTAATACCAGCTTTAATTGTTCCTGCTTTCTGTTGTTCTGCAAAATATTCGGAAAGGGCTTTTATCTCCCTGCGTGATGTGGATATTTTCATTTCAATTAGTTTACCCGGAATATTCATAAAATGAAGCCTGGATAGAAATCGTATTAATACCGGCTTATTCCTAATAAATTCAATATAAAGTTTTGCTACACCCCGGATAGCTTCTGTTACGTTTGGGGCAGAATTAACATATAAGTCTTTAAGTTCATAATAGTATTTATAAGTGTCTTTAATCAATTCTTCAAGCAGAGTCTCTTTATCTTTAAAATAGTAATACAAAGAAGGTTTCGTTACATTTGCCTCTTCGCAAATCTCACGAACCGATACTTTGTAATAATCTTCTTCTGCAAATAGTTTTGCGGCTGCAATAAATATTTTTTCTCTTGTATCCATTATCTTTCAAAATTTTTTACCTACCGGTAGGTAAAATAACGGTGGCGAATCAAAAAACAAAATTTTTCAGGGAAATGCAGTGCAAAACTATGCCAAAAACAGTGGTTTTTATCGCTGTTTTACATGAGCGGTTATTATCTTGTATGAAAGAGAGGGAGTTAGCCTGAACGAAATTACTTCAGGCTTAACGCTATTCTTCCCCTTTCAATATCGATTTCTACAATCGAAACGTCGATTATATCACCGACACTAAGGATATCAAGGGGATTTTTTACAAACTTATTTGCCATCTGGGAGATGTGAAGAAGTCCGCTTTGTTTTACTCCAATATCTACGAAAGCGCCGAAATCCACAATATTTCTAACTGTTCCTTTAAGCCGCATTCCGATTTGTAAATCTTCTATTTTAAGTACGTCACTTCTAAGGATCGGTTTCGGCATATCTTCACGGGGATCGCGCCCCGGTTTTTTTAAGTTTTCAATTATATCCAATAAAGTGGGTTTGCCGATTCCGAGATTTGCAACAACACTATCGATACCTCGACTGCGGACAAATAGATCAATCAAACCGCCGGATTCTTGAATTCTGCCCGGTTCAAGGTTCGCCATTTTCAATAAAGTATGGGTTGCCTGGTATGATTCGGGATGTATAAATGTATTATCGAAAGGATCATTTCCATTTCTAATTTTTAGAAAACCTGCACATTGTTCATATGCTTTAGCGCCTAAACCGGTTACATTCATCAACTCATTCCTTGAGGAGAATTTCCCTTTTTCATCACGGTACTTAACTATGTTTTCTGCAATCCTTTTATTTAAACCGGAGACATAAGTTAATAATGATGCCGATGCCGTATTAACATCCACGCCGACATAATTCACGCAGCTTTCAACCACATCATCAAGTTTTTTTGCGAGAAATTTTTGATCTACATCATGCTGGTATAAACCAACCCCGATTGATTTCGGGTCGATTTTTACAAGCTCTGCAAGCGGGTCAAGTAGCCTTCGCGCAATTGAAATATTCCCCCTCTGGCTTGCTTCAAGTTCGGGGAATTCTTTCTTTGCTGTTTCCGAAGCCGAATAGACTGAAGCGCCGGCTTCGCTTACAATAACATAATGTGATTTTAATTTCTGTTCTTTTATTATTGATGCTACTAAAAGCTCGGTCTCCCGGCTTGCTGTGCCGTTACCGATTGCTATTAATTCAACATTATATTTCCGTGCAAGCGAGGCAATTTTCTCGATTGACTGTGCCGTCCTGTTTTTGGGCGGATGCGGGTAAATAGTATCCCCTTCAAGGTATTTCCCCGTTTGATCGATTACAGCAACTTTACACCCCGAAACAAAACCGGGATCAATTCCCATTATTATTTTGTCTGCAAAAGGAGGCTGTAACAGTAGTTGTTTCAAATTGCTTGCGAAAATTTCTATTGCATGCAGATCAGCAGCTTCTGTCAAGTAGTTACGGACTTCCCTATCGATTGACGGAGAAATCAACCTCTTAAATGAATCGGAGACTATATCATCAATTATTTCATCAAAAACAGATTTCTCATATTTAAAGTATCTTTTCTTAATTAGCGAAAAAGCTTCCCGTTCATCGAAGACAAGGTTTACTTTTAGGAATTTTTCTTTCTCACCGCGGTTAAGAGCAAGGACTTGATACGGTTTTATTCTTTTAATATCAACTTGAAAATCGTAATAAAGCCTGTAAATATCTTTCTGCTCCTTATCCTTCAACTTCTCATTTGTCGTTCCCTCGGATACTTTTTCTTTAGTCTTTTCCGATTTTACTGTCGGAGTTTCAAGCATGAACTCGCGTACATCTTTCCTTACATCAGCATCATCGCTAATCATCTCGGCTATAATATCTTTAGCTCCCTGTAGTGCTTCTTCAATATTATTTACGCCGAGTTCTTCATTGATATACCCTGAAAGTATAGAGTCGAAATCTCCGTCAAACAAAGGATTCTCAAGAATAAACAATGCGAGAGGTTCCAGCCCCCTGGCTTTGGCAACCGTACCTTTTGTTTTTCTTTTAGGTTTATAGGGAAGATATAGGTCTTCAAGTTCCTGAAGGACAGAACATTCGTTTATTCTTGTTTCAAGTTCCGGTGTTAATTTCCCCTGCTCGGAAATACTATTTAATATAGTTGCTTTTCGTTCTTCAAGCAGGGTTAAGTAATTGAATCTTTCATCAATATTTCTTAATACGTCCTCATCCAGTCCGCCTGTTCTTTCCTTCCGGTATCTTGCAATAAAAGGAACTGTAGAACCCTCACTAAAAAGAGTTATTACTTCGTTTACCTGGTTGACGTTTATGCTTAATTCTTTTGATATAACAACAGGGATATTCATCTATAAAACCTAAAATTAATAAGGCTAAAACTAAGGGGAAATTAGATGTTTTTCAACTTGCATAAAAATAAAGATTTTTTAATGGAAGGAAAGAAGAATAAATTTATCCCGCGAAAGTAGCTAAAATGCTGAAAATTGATTAATTTAATTTGAAACTTTTACTTCATATTTACGGTTAGGTTTTTAGAAAATTCACTATTCCCCAAGTAAGTCGTAATGAGTAAAAAAGTAATAATTATAGGTACCGGACTGGGAGGGTTGTCAACAGCCCTTCGTTTATCAACAAAGGGTTACGAGGTAACACTTTTGGAGAAGCAGTCCAAAGCCGGCGGCAGATTGAACCAGCTAAAGTTGGGCGGGTTTACTTTTGACGTCGGACCTTCCTTTATGAGCATGACCTATGAACTTGAGGAACTGTTTTCTGCTTGTGGCATTAGAAATCCAATACGATTAACCGAACTTGACCCGCTTTACCAGGTTTACTTTGAAGGAAATCCTAAGCCTTATAGAATTTGGAAATCTCTTGACAATCTTGAAAAAGAATTTTGGGATATTGAACCGAATCTTGCCGCCAAGGTAGAAAAGTATCTTAAAAGGGGCGGTGAATTTTTTCACGATACCGAAGATGTTGTTATTAAATCCAACTTTAACAACCTCTTTGAGTATTTAATAAAATTAACACGCGTCCCGAAGAAGCACCTGCCGTATCTTTTCCGCTCTATGTGGAACGAAGTTGAAAGGAATTTCGATTCGGAAGAAGTAAAGGTGATTTTTTCTCTTGTAGCTTTCTTTCTCGGCTCCACTCCATTTCAAACGCCGGCAATTTATTCCCTTTTGAACTACACCGAGATGAAACATAACGGTTATTGGAAAATTGAGGGGGGAATGTATAAAATGACCGAGGCATTAGTTGATGCTTTGATTGAACGAAAAGTAAACATTGTATACAATACCGAGATAACTGCTTTTGAAAGTAATAACGGTTCAGTCGCTTCTTTTATAGACCAGAATGGGAAAAAATGGAGTGCGGATATTTTCATTTCAAATTCGGACGCAGCTTCTTTTAGGGGAACCGTATTAAAACGGAAAAGTTTCAGCGAAGAAAAATTGGACAAAATGGAATGGACGCTGGCTCCATTCACAATTTATATTGGTGTAAAAGGGAAAATCGAAAACCTTGAACACCACAATTATTTTCTCGGAAAGAATTTCAGAGGATACGCAGATACAATTTTCACATCCTCGATAAGCCCGCAAAAGCCTTATTATTATGTTAATGTATCTTCAAAATCGTATGCGGAATGCGCACCCGAAGGATGCGAAAATATTTTTATCTTGTGTCCCGTACCAGACCTAAGATTTAAAAAAGATTGGTCTGACCGGGAAGAACTTGCGTCGAATATTATAAATGATCTTTCACAAAGAACAGGATTTGATATTGAAAAAAATACACTCGTAAAACAGATTTACGACCCTTCCGATTGGGAAAAAATGTTTAATCTTTATAAAGGGTCTGGACTCGGGTTATCACATGGAATGCTTCAAGTTGGGGCTTTCAGACCAAAGAATAGGGATGAACACTTTAAAAATTTATTTTACGTCGGTGCATCAACAACCCCGGGAACTGGGCTTCCCATGGTTATAATAAGTTCAAAATTAGTAGAAGAAAGAATAGAGACTCAATATGGAACTGTATCATAAAAGTTCGTTCGACATAAGCAGAATAATTACGCACAATTACAGTACCTCGTTCAGTCTTGGAATAATGGCATTCGCTCCTAAATACCGCGAACCGATATACTCCATTTACGGGTTTGTAAGGCTTGCAGATGAAATTGTGGATACCTTCCACGATTACGATAAAAGAAAACTACTTGAACAACTTCGTTCCGAAGTTTTCAAAGCAATTGAAGAGGGAATTTCAACAAACCCTGTGATTCATTCGTTTCTTCTAACGGTAAAAAAATTCAATATTGAGCATTCACATATCCATGCCTTTTTGGATAGTATGGAAATGGATTTATATAACAATTATTATGAAGAGAAGAACTACGACGAATACATATACGGTTCGGCAGAAGTGGTAGGGTTGATGTGCTTAAAAGTTTTTGTGGAAGGAAACCAGCAGCAATATAACGAACTGCTTGAGCCGGCTAAAGCATTGGGTTCTGCTTTTCAGAAAGTAAATTTTTTACGGGATATAAAAAGTGATATCGAAGAACGCGGAAGGATTTATCTCCCCGGTATTAACAGAACAGTAAGCATTAATGATTTCAGTAAAAAAGAACTTGAAAAGGAAATAGAGAAAGAGTTTGCACAGGCGCTGGAAGGAATCAAAAATTTACCTGCCGGTGTTAGACTCGGTGTTTACTCTGCTTATTTGTATTATGTAAAACTGTTTCACAAGATTCAAAAAGCTGATGTAAAAAAATTACTTTCAAAACGGGTACGGGTGTCAAATCCGCATAAATTGATGCTGTTATTAAAATCAATAATTGAAGTTAAGGTGCTTAAAACATGTTGATAAAAAGATATTTGTTTTTTCTTTCTGCGATGCTAATCGCTGTAAATTCACACGCTTTTACCGGCGGCAAGACCGGGAAACCGGACAAGAATATAGACAACGCCAAAATGAATTTTATCCGGGAAACTTTTTACGGCGCAGTTGAGGACGAAGAACTTACAGAAAAACTTCTCAGCTATCTTGCGGAATTATCGAACAACAAGCCGGATGAATTGTCCCCGCTACTGCTTGGCTATTACGGGGCAACCGAAACATTAGTTGCAAAACATGCTTTTAATCCATTTAAAAAACTGAGTAAACTAAATGACGGTTTGGAGAAAATCGCAAATGCAATTAAACAAAATCCCGATAACCTTGAAATACGTTTTTTAAGATTTTCGATTCTCCATTATATACCGGGGTTTTTAGGTTTTTCAAAGGAGAGAGAAGAAGACCTTAAATCAATCTACACTCTTTTATTGTTGAAAGATTATGCACAGCTTGAGTTTTCGATCCAAAAAGGAATTATAGAGTTTATGCTTGAGAGTAAACGTCTTAACGAGGCACAGACAAGAGATTTAGAAAAATTGCTCCCCGGTTAACGGATGAGTTTGTACCTAATAATAAATATTTTAATAATCGCTGTTCCGCTTGCTCTTTCATTCGAAAGCAAAATCTCCTTTTACAAAAGACTGAAAGCCTTCTTCTTTTCAATAATGATTGTAAGCTCCATCTATATTGTTTGGGATGCGATAGCAACAATCCGGGGCGATTGGGGTTTCAACGACTACTACCTGCTCGGTATAAAATTCTTCTCACTTCCGCTTGAAGAAATACTTTTTTTTATTACAGTTCCTTATAGCTGTATTTTTATCTATGAAACGGTTAATCTCTACATCAAGAACAAGCAGATAAGAATACATCCCTATCTTTTTATTTCTACGGCTTTGATTTTATTTGTATCCGCAATTATATACTATCAGCAATACTATACTATAACCGTTTTACTTTTCTCTTCGATATTTATAATAACATCGTTTTTATTCAATAAAGATTTGATTCAATCCTCTAACTTTTGGTTTACAGTTATAATCACCTTTATCCCTTTCCTTGTTGTAAACTATATTTTAACATCTCTGCCGATTGTTTGGTACAATCAATCGGCAATATGGGGAGCAAGATTTTTAACAATTCCTTACGAAGACTTTTTTTATTCGTTCTCAATGATTTCCTGGTGGATATTTTTTTATAACTTTGGTAAAAAGAAATTTAAAGTCTAATGAAAAAGAGAATTGCTGTTATAGGTGGAGGACTCGGTGGTTTATCGGCTGCTATACGACTTGCGGTTACCGGTTTTGATGTTCATCTATTTGAACAAAATAGTATTGTCGGGGGAAAAGCAGGCTCGTTGAATATTAAAGATTTTCGATTTGATACCGGTCCTTCTCTACTAACAATGCCGTTTGTTTTAGAGGAATTAATCAACTTTGCCGGAGAGAATATCGGGGATTATATTAAACTTAAGCCGCTTGATATAGTTTGCAAATATTTCTATCCCGATGGTACAGTGCTAAATACATTTTCTAAAAGAGAAGAGTTAATTAACGAACTCTCTAAAAAACTTGGAGAGAGTTCAGGTTCAATAAACAAGTATCTTGATTATTCGAAACGCATATATGATTTAACTGCGGAGCTGTTCTTATTTAATAGTTTCAGCGAGCCGAAAACCTTTCTTAACAAGAAAGCGTTAAAAACACTTTTCAATCTTCCGAGGATTGACCCCTTCAGAACTATGCATCAGGCGAATTCATCTTTCTTCAAGAATCCGAAGACCGTTCAGTTGTTTGACAGGTATGCTACGTATAACGGCTCGAATCCTTATATGGCTCCCGCAACATTGAATATTATTCAACATGTTGAGTATAATCTCGGTGCTTTTGTTCCTGAAAAAGGGATTAATTCCATACCCGAAACTTTGCATAAAATAGCTTCTAAAATCGGTGTAAAAATTCACTTTAATTCAAAAGTAAAAAGTATAGTTACAAATGAAAATTCCGTTACCGGTATTGTTGTTGAAAACACTGAACTTCAATTTGATGCAGTTGTTTCTAATGCCGACGTTAATTACACTTATAATAATTTACTTGCCGGTTTAGAATCACGACAGGCAGAAAAGTATAAATCGCTTGAACCTTCTTCATCCGCAATAGTTTTTTATTGGGGAGTGAAAGGTATTCATAAAGAATTTGAAGTTCACAACATTTTGTTTTCATCCAATTATAAGAAAGAGTTTGAAGATATTTTCATTGAACAAAAATGCAGCGATGACCCGACAATTTATATCTACGTTTCATCCAAATATAATCCGGGAGATGCACCGGACGGCTGTGAAAATTGGTTCGTAATGATCAATGCTCCTTATAACAAAGGACAAAATTGGGATAATGAAATAAACACAACAAGAGAGAAGATTTTAAATAAGATTGAATCAGTGCTAAAAAAGGAAATACGCAGCAACATAATTTGCGAATCTATTCTTGACCCGGTAAAAATTGAGATTAACACATCCAGTAAATTCGGAAGTCTTTACGGAATTTCATCAAATAATAAGTATGCCGCGTTCTTGAGACAGAGAAATCGTTCCAAGGAATTTAAAGGTTTATACTTTTGCGGAGGGAGTGCTCACCCCGGAGGAGGAATTCCGCTTGTGCTTCTCTCCGGGAAAATTGCAGCAGAATTAGCAGCAAAGGATTTAGCATGATAAAAGCTGATCATAAAAAGTGGGCAAGGATACTGTTCAATTTTTACATTGATAAACAGTTCCAAAAGAGCTTTGATCATTTCTATTTGATAAATGAACCTCCTTCTATTGATAAATCGAAAGGATTAGTAGTAACACCGAATCACTTCTCCTGGTGGGACGGATTCTTAATTGACTTTGTTCACAGAAAATATTACGGCGATAGAAAGTTTTATATTTTAATGCTCGAAGACCAACTTAAACGTTACTGGTTCTTCAGAAAATTGGGAGCTTATTCAATCAACCTATCAAATCCTAAAAGTATCGTTAAAACTTTTGAATACACGCGTGAGATTATTTCCAAAGAAGATGCTTTTGTAACAATCTACCCGCAGGGAGAAATGCTCCCGTTCGATACAGAGCCGGTTGTTGTGAAAGAAGGATTATTAAAACTTACTGAAAGATTGAACCGGGAATCTTTTGTTCTTCCGGCAGCTTTTAAAATTCAATACAACAAAGAGAAGAAACCGGATTTATATGCAAGGTTCGGTGAGTTAATTGACGTTCGAACTATTCAAAAAAACTTTGACGGATTTAGTAAGGCATTTATTAGTAATATTAAATTATGTTCACAAGAAGCAGTAGAAAGAAAATATGTAAAGGATTTGTTGAGCTGAAATGGAAATCTTTTTCGTATTCATATTTACCGGTAACCTAATCCTTTTAGCTGTAACAGCCTACAATTTTTTCACTGCCCCGTTGGTGAAAAAAAGAAATGATTCGGAGTCGAAACATTTATCCATTTCCGTTTTAATCCCAGCAAGGAATGAAGCGGAACGTATCGGGAAACTGCTTAAGTCTTTATCTAATCAAACATATCCGCTTGCAGAAATTATTGTTCTCAATGATCATTCAACAGATAATACAGTGGAAATAGTTAACTCCTTTAAAAACAAAATTGGCACTCTTCATTTGGTGAATGGGAAAGAACTTCCTACTGGATGGCTCGGAAAAAATTGGGCTTGCCGACAGCTTGCCGAAAATGCAAAAGGAGAACATCTTCTGTTCATTGATGCCGATGTTTATTTAGAAACAGATGCGATACAATCTCTTTCACATTCTTTAATTGAGAACAAATTGGATATGCTTTCGGTTTTTCCGACTCAAAATATTTCAAGTTTTGGCGAGTGGCTTGTTGTCCCTTTAATGAACTGGATACTTCTTTCTTTATTACCATTGAAAAAAGTGTTCACCTCGAACAACAAATCTTTTGTTGCTGCAAACGGTCAGACTATTCTAATTAAAAAAAGTGTTTATCACAAAATCGGTGAACACAATGCAGTTAAAGATGACCCGGTGGAGGATATGGGAATTGCCCGTTTAATTAAAAGAAACAGTTTCAAAATGATGACTCTGCTCGGTGATAAACAAATTTTTTGCTCAATGTATAATAACTTTTCAGGTGCAGTTGAAGGTTATAAAAAGAATTTTTATCCCGGTTTCAAGATGAATCCCGTTCTATTTCTTTTAATGGTGGTTATTCTTACGGCAATCGTTTTATTTCCGTTAATAGGCGTTTTTTTTAATCGTTTTTTTATATGGACTTTTATCCTTGTTGTTATTAATCGACTTTTCGTTTCAGTGTTATCAAAGCAAAATGTTTTTTATAACATTCTGCTTCATCCGTTCCAATTTGTCGTAATGTTATATGTCGGGCTACTCTCTGTTGTTCAAACGAAGAGAAAAAACATATCATGGAAAGGAAGAAAGTTAGCCTGATGGAATTAATAAAAAAGCATCCTCACGAGTCGGTTTTAACTGTCTTGTATATTGTCGGAATTATCGGGCATTCAATCTCTTTTCTCTTCCCCTTCATGATACTTCTAACACCATACACATTGTTGTTAAGTGGAATAATTGTATTGCTAAAACTAAATGGAAATTCCAATGTGAATTTGTTTGCCTGGTGTACCGTTACATTTTTGGTTACTTATATTACCGAAGTAATCGGCGTTAAAACCGGACTAATATTCGGCGAGTATCAATACGGAGAAGTACTTGGTTTTAAGCTGCTGGAAGTGCCTCTTATAATAGGTTTCAACTGGGTGTTTGTAATACTCGGTTTAATAAATCTTGTTGATGATTCCAAGTTACACTTCATTGTAAAAGCATTTATCGTTGCCTCCGGTGCGGTTATTTTTGATTATTTCCTTGAGCCGATTGCTATTAATTTCGGGTACTGGAGTTGGACAAATATAGATGTCCCCATACAAAATTACGCAGCGTGGTTTCTGCTTGCATTCATTTTTGCTATTTTATTCCATGTTATGAAAGTCAAGATTATTGGGAAAACCGCAGCTTACTATTTCCTGGTTCAACTGATTTTTTTCATTATTCTTATAATAGTAATGTGAGGCTGTTTATGGGCGTTTTAATTGCTTCAATCGTTATTGTTTTGTGGGCTGCACATCTTTTTTATATTCTCAGCTATGTTGATGTTTCATTC
>DAIRET010000020.1:0-25117 GCA_036795455.1 Ignavibacteriaceae bacterium | reverse complement strand
TATTATTTTTTACACAACCAAATGTCCTCATTGTAAAGATCTTTTACCGGAAGTATCAGCTTTTCATAAAGAAAAAAATAAATCTTTTGATATTGTAGCAGTATCAATTGATGCAAACAAGAACGATTGGTTTGAGTACATTAATTCAAATAAATTTGAATGGCTGAATTTAATAGACATTGATAGTTGGGGAGGGAAAACGGCAGCAGCTTACTACCTATATGCTACACCCACAATGTTTTTGTTGGATGAAGGTAAGATTATCGCCAAACCGATTACTATTGCTGAGTTGAAAAATGCCTTTAAATAAAATAAAGAAAAAAGAATAGTATTACTCCCGGTATTAGTGATGAATCAAAAAATCGAAAACCGAAAAATTATGGGCTGATGGATAAAAATTCTTGATGATGTGGAAGCTATGACAGTCGTTAGAAAATTTAGTGCAGCCTGCTTCTTTTCTGGAGATAAGCATACAAAGATTTGTCGTAAGTTATTGATGTATCAATTAAATTGTACTCAATACCTGTGTTTAAACATCCTTCTTTAATTTTTCTTAGGAATTGATTTAACGATTCCTGGTAAGACTTTTGAATTTGTCTCGGTTGTGTAGTCATCTCTTCGGCTGTTTCCATGTCGATAAAAATAGAATCACGGTCAAAAGCAAAATTCAGTTCAAGCGGGTCTAAAATATGAAATACAATTACTTCATTTTTTTTGAACCGGAAATGTTTAAGAGCACTAAGTACTTTATCAGGTTCATCAAAGAAATCGGAAATAATTATAACCAAACCTCTTCTTTTAATAGATTCCGCTATACCCGATAAACAATTTGCTGTTTCGGTTTTTCCTGCCGGCTCTACCGAATTAAGAGCAAACAATATCTCTTTCAAATAACTATTTGAAGCCTTAGGAGTAAGTGTTTTATTAATTTGTTCGGAATAAAGAGTCAGCCCTACAGCATCTTTTTGTTTTATCATTAAGTAACTTAAACTGGCAACAAGGTAAGAAGCATATTCAAGTTTCGAAATATTTCCTTTGGAAGAATATGACATTGACTTACTTGTATCAAGAAGTATATTACACTTTAAATTTGTTTCTTCTTCATATTGCTTAACAAAAAAACGGTCTGTTTTACCGTAAACTTTCCAATCAATATCCTTCGGTGCATCACCCGGCATATAAGGTCTGTGCTGGCTGAATTCAATACTGAAACCGTGATAGGGGCTGCGGTGCAAACCCAAAAGAAATCCCTCCACAATCAATCTCGCTTTTAATTCGAGCGAAGAGATTTTTGATATAACGGAGGGGTCTAAATATTTTTTGTAATCGTTCGGACTAATACTCATGAAACGGGTTATTTATTTTCGAGTGCCAGTTTTTTTGCAAGTATATCTTCGGGTGATAGACCCATAAAGTCAAGTTCATCCTGCGCTGATTTTGCAAGTTCGTGTTCAGGAAATTCCTTTATAAATTTTTTATATGCTTTTGTAGCTTCATCGAAGTTTCTGAATTCATTAGCGTAAATAAATCCGATCATAAAAAGTGAAGTAGGTGCTTCTTTACTTTGGGGATACTTTTCAAAGACCAGATTGAAATTCTCAATCGCAAGTTCGAATGATTCTTCTTTTGATAGTTTCGATACAACCTGACCTTGATATAATCTGCCAAGTTCGTAAGCTGCTGTTGGGGCAAGTTCGCTGTCTTCATGCTTCTCTAAAATCTCTTTATAAAGCAAAACCGCTTCATCTGCTTTGCTGTTTTTAATACTTTCAGAAGCCTGTTCCATCAATTCTTTATCACTCTTACCGCATCCGGCTAATATAAAAACTGCTAAAAGCGGAAATAAATACTTTTTCATGATTCCTCGAAAAATTAAAATAATTACGGGCTAAAACTATCAAATTAAAGCTACTCTAACAAATCAAATCAAACTGCACTAAAACAGATTAAAACCCAATATTTCCGGAAACACCCAGCCCTTTCATTCAAGGGAATTGTACACAATCAATTTAATTGATATTTTTATAACCGTAAAAATAAATACCGGAGTATCACATGAAAACCTTTGCTTTATTTTCGTCAATCCTTCTGTTTTGCATGATGGAATTGAATTCGCAGTCGATTAAATTAATCGATAAAATGGGGATAGAAGTATCAAAAACAAGCAGGGAGTTTTCATTTACAAATAAAAGATTCGGACAGTATTATGGGGAAACTAACTCACAGTTTACTAATGGATGGCAGGGGTGGACGCTAAAAGAACAAAGAGTTTTTAATGATTACGGAATTCGCCTCAACGGCGAATTAATTAAAAGGGAGAAGGCTTTAACTACTGTATTTCCTCATAAGCTAACCAGAAAATATTCCGAAGGTTATGAAGAAACTTTATTCTTTCCGGATGATATTGACGGCGTATTCATTTCAATCAAAAATCTACCGGGTAGTTTTTCTTTTGTTTTATCTGGTTTGGCAGGTTCTGAACATGAACCGGGTAATGATATTGTTTCTGTTGAAATTGATGATATTCTCTCCGGTTCAACACTCTTTATTCAATCTTCAAGAAATATTAAATCCTCAAGTTTTTCGGGCAGAGAACTTAAATTGGATTTCTCAGAAGGTAGTGATGAAGTACTAATTTTGGTTTGTATAGAAAGCAGCATTAAGCGGGTTGAAGAGATATTCGATAACTATTTCCATTTGTTAACTCAAAAGGAAGAAAGAATTGAATTACTTCTTCAACAGTGTAATGTGGAAACTAATGATGATGAGTTTAATATTGCTTTTTTATGGTCGGTTGCATCAATTGATGCATTAGTAACAGAGCAGGAGATGAAAGGAATTTTTGCCGGATTGCCCTGGTTCAATAATTATTGGGGAAGGGACACATTTATTTCGTTACCGGGAGCGACATTTGTAATTGGAAACTTCAGTGATGCAAGAGAAATACTCCTTTCATTCGCTAAAGAACAGGATACTATTGAAAGCAGTAAATATTTTGGAAGAATACCCAACAGGGTTACTTTATCTGAAAAGATTTATAATACAACCGATGGTACGCCCTGGTTTGTAATCCAATCTTATAATTATTTCAAGTATTCCGGTGATGCAGAATTCATTAAGATTATTTATCCGGCGATAAAACTTGCACTTGAAGGGGCGCTAAAAAACTATGTCGACGATTTCGGATTTTTAACTCATGAAGATGCCGAGACATGGATGGATGCAAAAGGTCCGAAGGGAGCTTGGTCACCTCGTGATAACCGTGCAAACGATATTCAGGCTTTATGGTATTTGCAATTGAAATCCACCTCGGAGATAGCTTCTTATCTTAAAGATGAAGCAACTTACGAACAAGCAAAAGGAATCATGAACAAGATAGAAAGCAATTTTCCGAACTTGTTCATAGACCCGGAACAAATAATTATTTATGACAGATTACATCCGGATGGGACAGGGGATAAATCAATTCGTCCGAATCTTTTCTTTCCACTAAACGTTCCGGAATTGATTCCATCTTTTAAAACAAGAATCGAAATACTTGCTAATGCAATGCAGCAGATAGTATATCCATACGGAGTTCTTTCACTCAGTTTTAATGATGATAATTTTCATCCTTACCATGAATATCAACCATACTATGTAAAGGATGCTGCGTATCATAACGGGATTATCTGGACGTGGAATACAGGACCCGTTGTTCAAAATTTATGTGAATTCGGACTACAGGAGAAAGCATGGATTTTAACTTCCGAACTGACATCTCAAATATTGACCCGCGGTGCAGTTGGTACTCTATCAGAATTAACCGATGCACTGCCTCACCCCGGAAGTAGTGATGTTAAATTGAGCGGTACTTTTACACAGGCATGGAGTTTAGCTGAATATGTAAGAAATGTTTATCAAGATTATCTTGGAGTAAAACCGGACGCACCGAATAATACACTGTACTTATTACCCGCTTTGCCGGAGAGAATTGCAAAAGTAAAATTCAAACAAAAAGTCGGAGAGAATTTGTTAAAAGTGGAATACAACTTCGGTAACGATTTTTATGAAGTATTAATTACCCCGGAAAAATTAGGAAGCAGTCTTGATATAGCTGTTAGTCTAATTAATAAAGCCAATGCAAATTACTTACTAAAAACAGATATAGAAAAGGGAGAAAATTTAATAATTAAAATTCCGGTCAATTCAACTATAAAAGAGGAACTTGAAGTAATCAGAAACGGGAAAATAGTTGATGTATCAAGCCAGATTTATATTGACCCGGTAGAAAACCAGGAATTGTACAGAAAGGTGAATTTTGCCACACCTTATTTAAGACCGGGTTTGAAGTCGTTAAAAGGTCCCGACTACTATTTATTGAAACATGAAGAGATTAAAAGAGTCTCAAATAAAGCAAAGACTTTAATCTTCAAAAAGGATGAAGTGAAAGATGAGTTTTATCAATACCCGGCAAACAAAAACTTTGCAGACGGTATTTTGGATTTGCGTGAGTTTGTCTTAAAAGAAGATGATGTAAACTATTATTTTGAGTTAAAATTCAGAAATCTTGTAAACCCCGGATGGCATATTGAATACGGGTATCAATTGACTTTGACGTCTATTTGTATTCAAAATAATTCAAATGAAAAACTGAACAAAAAAGTAGGAGCTAACTCAAATTATAACTTACCGGAAGAATTTGCATTTAACACTCAAATACTTGTCGGAGGTGGTTTTGAAATCAAGAATGCTTATGATGTTACTGTTGCAACTTACATTCCAAAAGAGACAGATGTTTCCAATTCGCTTGGTAATGTTGCAGATAGATCAATATCCTTTTCTATTCCGAAACACTTTCTCGGAGAAATCAAATCTGATTCCCGCATTGCCGTTTTAGTTGGTGCACAGGACGATCACGGTGGAGCAGGAATAGGCGAATTCAGAGAAGTTTCATCCGAGCCAACAGAATGGACGGGTGGTGGAAAATCTGATCCGGCTGAACATAATGT
Source organism: Ignavibacteriaceae bacterium (assembly GCA_036795455.1). Lineage (GTDB taxonomy): Bacteria > Bacteroidota > Ignavibacteria > Ignavibacteriales > Ignavibacteriaceae > DAIRET01. The sequence continues at coordinate 20,126 of DAIRET010000020.1, read as the reverse complement.
ATATGATTGGCTTTTCATTAAATAGCAGTGTGTAGTTTAAAATGATTCGGGAAAGAAATCAAAATCGTTACTTTTATTTCTTTCCCCACTTTAATACTTCTGCTTTCACCTTAATAATACCTTCTTTAATCATATCCAGTTCTTTTGCAGCACCAAGGGATAAATCTATTTTCCTTTTTGATTTTTTATGTGTCCTATCATTAATTTTTACAATAATCTGCTTATTATTTGAAATATTTGTCAGACGTAATATAGTTCCGAAAGGGTAATCATAGTGAGCGGCAGAAATTCCGTTCATATCGAAAATTTCTCCGCTTGCAGTTTTCTTCTTATTGAATTTTTTCCCGTAATAAGATGCTGATATTTCAACTGTTTCAAGTATCTCGTAATCCCTAAAAAACTCAAGGGCATCGGCAGTTTTATTGAAATCGGGAAAGACTTCTTCTTGCTGAATTATTTCAATAGGAATTTCAGTGTAACGTAAAACCGAGTTACACGAAAAGAGAATCATTATCGGAAGCAGAAATATCAATGAATAGATTGAAACACCGAATGTTTTATGAATCCTTTTGGAACAGCTCTCTTTGCTACAGTATAAATCTTGTCTTTTTATCTTGTACTTTCTTTTTTTACACCGGAAAAATAAAATTTTTGAATGGTAATCCAAAAACTTATTTTTGTACAGTGTATAAATCATTCTTAGTATGGAAATAATTAATAAGACGTTATCGGAATATCTTTACACATTTCTACATAATGTCTCTGTAGAAATTGAAAAGAAAAACATTGACCGGACCTTTACCAGTTTTGCATTTCAATTGGAAGTAGAATGCTGCTCACTGCGTTTAATCGATAGACAGAGTAAGTGTAGTAAAGTGTTTTATTTTGCCGGGAGCGGAAAGTCTGAATCCTTTATTGCTTTTAATTCAATTTTTTCGATTTCCGAAAAAGGTGAAGCACGATTCTCAACAACAGAAGAAAGAGTTAATTCGTTTTTCGATAAACTTATAGATAACCATGGATGTTTTCCCGGAGTATCAATTCCGTTATTCCTCGGCGCCGCTCAATTTGAATATAACGGTAACAATCTGTTATGGAATGATTACAACGACTCTGAGTGGTTTATTCCCAAATACCTTGTCATAAAAAAGGGAGATGAAAACTTTATAATAATTAATTCAGTCTTTGCTAAAGGAGATTCTGTTTCTGATTCTGTAAATAGAGAAATGGAAGAACTGAAAAGAAATGTTTTTGATGAAGACGGTTTAATATCTCCAGAAAGTAATACCGCAAGGATACTGGATACAAAAATAGCAGCAGATAAAGATGAAAAAATTGCTCTTGAAAAAAGAGAATGGTTGTTAAATGTCGAAAAGGTAATAGAACTGATTCAAGAGGGGAGAATAAGTAAGGTAGTATTATCCAGAAAAAAAATACTCAACCTTAAAAGTGAAGTCGAACTTAAAACGGTTTTTGAGAAACTTTATAATTCAAAAAATAATTGTAATAAATTCTTGTACAAATCCGGGGATTCCATATTCATAGGCTGCTCACCCGAAAGACTATTCAGTATCAAGAAAAACATTTTAATAACGGAAGCAGTTGCCGGTTCTACTAAAAGAGGTTTGTCAATCGAAGAGGATGAAAGATTATCATCAATACTTTTATCATCGTTAAAAGAAAAAGAAGAACATCAATATGTAGTGGATTATCTTTTAAAGAGACTAAAAAAACATTGTAACGGGATAGAATACGCAGATAAAGTAAGAGTAAAAAAAACGGAACAGTTGCAGCATTTATGGTTACCGATTCAGTGCACACTTAAAGACGGTTTTTCTTTATTTGCGCTATTCAATGATTTATTTCCCACACCGGCTGTTTGTGGAATTCCGAAAGAAGATGCTTACAAAACTATATCCGTGTTGGAAGATTATCAAAGAGGATTGTTCACCGGTATTATCGGTTGGTTCAATAAAAGCGAAGCCGATATTGCAGTAGGAATCCGTTCTGCTTTAATTAAAGGAAATAAGTGTCATCTCTTTGCTGGATGCGGTATTGTAGCTGCTTCCAATCCGGATGCAGAATACAATGAAACAGAATTAAAAATGAAAACAATTTTATCGATACTAAAAGATGAAAATTAACCGTAATACAGTTTGGTGCGAATTATTTGTAAATTCTCTTGTGAAGTATGGAGTTACACATGTTATTATTTCTCCCGGTTCGCGGAGTACTCCATTAACCCTTGCTTTTGCGAAAAATAAAAAGATAAAAAAATACGTTTTGGTAGATGAGAGGCAGGCGGGCTTTTTTGCACTTGGAATCGCTAAATCATTGAATGCCCCGGTAGTTTTAGTCTCTACTTCAGGTACTGCTGTTGGAGAGTATTTCCCGGCTGTCATCGAAGCTTATTATCAAAGAACTCCTTTAATTATCTGTACGGCAGACCGTCCGCCCGAGCTGCATAATTGCGGTGCTAATCAAACAATCAATCAAGAGAACATTTTTAGAAATAATATTTCATGGCATTCTGATTTAGGTTTACCTTCGTTAAGTTTGAAAAGGCTTAAACAATTAATCCAAATAACCAGGCAGGCAGTTGATAATTCTATTGTAAATAATCGCGGTCCGGTTCATTTGAATTTTCCATTTGATAAACCTTTTGAGCCTAATTCCTTTACTGATGAAATTGATGAAATAACTTATGAAAAGATTTTAAAACTTCATAAAACTACTGATACTATTAAGATACATAAGAAAACGATTAATGCTGAAATAATTACTGCAATTTCAATTAAGATTTGTAAAACTGAGAAAGGTTTAATCGTGACAGGTCCAATAGAACATAATAATGAATTCGGTTCTCTTTTGGATTTGCTGTCCGGGATTACAGGTTATCCTATTGTTGCCGATGGTTGTTCACAAATCCGGTTTGGTAATTTCTCCTCAAAAGTAATAACAACCTATGATTCATTTTTACGAGATGAGGAAATAAGAAATGACTTAAAACCGGGAATCATTCTTCATTTTGGTAGAACTACTACTTCAAAAGTATTGGATGAGTTTGAAGGAACTATTGAATGTGAAAAATACGTAGTTAATGAATACGGTGATGTTTTTGATACGGGAAAAAACGCGAAAGCAATAATAAACGAATCCCCTGTTTTGTTCATTTCAAAGTTGATAAAGGTATTAAATAAAAATAAAATCAATAGAAATAGGAGCAGCTACCCGGGTAAGTTTTTTAATCTTGAAAACAAGTTCAATAGCGGGAAAAGGATTCAGCTAAAGAATGAAAAAAATATTAATTCAATAGCGTTGATTGATTCTTGTATCAGATTATTACCAGCCGGAAGTAATATCTTTTTATCGAATAGCATGCCTGTTAGGGATTTCGATTCGTTTTCAGGAATCTCACAAAAACAATTCAAAATATATTTTAACCGGGGTGCCAGCGGAATAGATGGAATAATCGCATCGGCAATCGGAGTATCAGCTTCTCAAAATAAACCGACTTTATTGTTAATCGGAGACCTTGCTTTTCAACACGATTTGAGCAGTCTATTACTCTCTCAGTTTGTAAACTCGCCATTAATTATCGTGTTAATAAACAATAATGGGGGAGGAATTTTTTGCAACTTACCGATTTCAAAATATGGTAAGTTGTTCAAAGAGTATTTCGTTACACCGCAGAATAGAGATTTTGCTTCATTAATTAAAGGATTCGGTATAAAGTATTACCAAACTATTTCTGTTGATGAATTTGAGAAAAGACTAATGGGAAGTCTAAAGAAAAACGAAGTTTCAGTAATAGAAATAAAGGTTGATGAAAATGAATCCATCAACCTTAGGAAAAAGATTAGAGCAGGTATTTAAAGAATCGCTTCTAACTATACCTTGATAAAAATCTTTTTAGCGTAAAGAATCCACATCAAACCGAGCCAAATTATCACATAAGTTAAAGCCCATGCAAGCGATGCATTTATCGGGCTGAAGTATGGTGTAAAGAATGTTTGATATAGGTAGGTCTTTAAAGCGATTTCATTACCGTCTGCACCGGTTACCATTATTAATGTCATTAATCTACCGATAATCCCTGATAGAAAGAAAACAGTAATTGCATTTAACCCGTAAACGACAAAAGGTTTAGTCCACCATTTAATTCCTTTTACATCAATAAACCAGTAACAGAAAGCAAAAAAGTGGAGAGCCAAACCTGTAGTATAAACAACATACGAACTCGTCCAGATATTTTTGTTCAAAGGGAACCACATATCCCAGATAATTCCTAATAAAATACCAACGTTACCGAAAATGAACATCCAAACTACTTTAGTTGTGCTATCGTTTTTTGTTCTAAGCCAGTGTCCGAGCATAATTCCTGCAATGGCAGATGAAATTGCCGGTAAAGTAGAAAGAATACCTTCGGGGTCCCATACGCCTGTGAATTTCCACAGATGTCCGCTCAACAAAAGATTGTCGATAAAAGCAGCTAAGTTAGTTGTCGGTTCAAGATTCGGATACCCCACACCGGGTACAGGGATTAAAGTCATTAATCCCCAATACAATAACAAAAGTCCGCTGCCGATATAAGCCTGCCATTTAATATTGAATTTAAGAAAAATGATTGATGAAAAGAGATAAACAACAGCAATTCTTTGTAACACTCCCGGAATTCTTATCGTCGAAAAATCGAAATAAGGGAATCCGTGTAGAATTAATCCGAGAGCAAACAGAGTTAAACTTCTTCTGAATATCTGAAACACTAATTTGGTTTGATTATCACCCCGTTCTTTTCTTTTAGTTAAAGAAAGGGTAATTGCAACACCGACTATAAATAAGAAAAAAGGGAAAATAAGGTCTGTTGGTGTACAACCATGCCATTTAGCGTGTCCGAGAGCAGGGTAAATATTACCCCATGAACCGGGATTGTTGACGAGGATCATTCCGGCAATTGTAATCCCCCTAAAAACATCTAATGAGACTAACCGTTCTTTGGTTTCCATAACAACTCTAAAAAGTGATTTAATATTCAACAGTAAATTAATTGATTCCGATTTCTTTTCAAAACCTTGCTGAAATTTACCTCATTCTTTACGTTACCGTGATGAGAATCTAAACAATTTTTCGCCATTTCTCAATTAATGGCTTTTACAATAGTAACGCAAACTATATCTTTGTACCAATAATTCTATTATTTCTATGAAAATTAAAATATTCAGTAAATTAAGCCAGAAGCTGATACTGATTCTTTCCGGTTTATTGTTGATAAATCTTAGCATTTATACATATATAACAATATCCAGGCTGGATGAAGACTTAAGAATGGCATGTGCTCAAAATGCTTACAATATCAGTGATATTGTAAAAAAATCCGCCCGTTATAGCATGTTGTTAAATAGGAATGAGGACTTGCATGAAATTATTAAAACTGTGGGGACTGAAGAAGGGGTAGATAGGATTAGAGTTTTCAACAAATTCGGTGATGTTGCATACTCGTCGGATTCACTTGAAATAGGTACTAAAGTAGACGTTAATTCGGAAGCATGCAATATGTGTCATTCCAAACCTGAACTGCCTGCAAATCTTCCGTGGCAGCAAATGATACGTTATTTCAAAAATTCTAAAGGTGAAAAAGTTCTCGGGTTAATTAATCCGATTAAGAATGAACCCGATTGCTATACTTCCGACTGTCATTATCACGAACCGGATAAAGAAATTTTAGGTGTTCTTGATATTGTGATGACTACTGAAAAAACCGACAAGATAGTTGAAGCTAATATAAAAGGGATTTTCACAAATGTTGTAATTATTACTCTTTTAATAGCTCTTTCAATCGGGATTCTAATAGCTTTGTTGGTGCACAAACCGATGAAAGAGATAACAAAAGGGATAAACCAATTAAGCGAAGGAAATCTTGATTACAAGATAAATATAACATCAAATGATGAATTGGGGCAGATGGCTGGCAGGTTTAACGACATGGCGGAAAAACTTGATAAAGCATATAATGAAATTAAAGAATGGTCCGAAACGCTTAACATAAAAGTTGAAGAGAAGAACGAAGAGTTAAAGAAAATCTACTCTCAAATAGTTCAAATTGAAAAACTTGCTTCGCTCGGTAAATTATCTGCCACAGTTGCTCATGAACTTAATAATCCTCTCGAAGGAATTTTAACATACAGCAAACTGATTCATAAAATTATAAGCAGAAACAACGATGAAGGGGAATACGACAAAGTATTGAAGTTTTTGAATTTGATTTCGGACGAATCGTCCCGTTGCGGGAAAATTGTAAAAGACCTTTTACTCTTTTCACATAAAGATATGGGTGAGTTCAAATTAAGTGACCTTTCAGAAATTATTGAAAAAAGCCTTTCATTGATTAATCACCATATAGAAATAAACAAGATTAAACTTGTTAAAAATTATCCTTCAGACTCTTTAAATCTTGTTTGTGATCCGCAAAAGATAGAGCAGGCTTTTATCTCTGTATTGATAAACGCAATTGAATCAATGAATGAAGGGGGAACGTTAACCCTTAACGTTACAAAGGATGATAGAAATATCATTATTAGGATTACAGACGAAGGAAAGGGAATTGCAGAAAAGGAACTGCCGAATATTTTCGAACCTTTTTATACTACTAAAGATAATCACAAAGGGACAGGACTTGGGTTATCAGTTACTTATGGAATAATTCAACAGCACAAAGGGGAAATTTCTGTTGAAGAAACTTCAATTAAAGGAACAACATTTACAATTATACTTCCAATTAAAATTTAACCGGGTTATTTATGAGTTATAAAGCAAATATATTAGTTGTTGATGATGAAGAAATCGTGAGAGAGTCTCTCCAGCATTGGTTCCAGGAAGAAGGCTATTCAGTTGATGCAATGGAGGATGCTGAATCCGCACTTAAAGTTTTTGAAAAAGAGAAATACGACCTCCTTTTGGTTGATATGAAAATGCCGGGGATGAGCGGGCTTGAACTTCTTTCAAAAATTAAAGAAATAGATGACGAAGTAATTTTCATTTTAATTACTGCTTTTGCTTCCGTTCCAACTGCTATAAAAGCACTTAAAGAAGGAGCATTCGATTATATTACAAAACCGATTGACCCGGAAGAACTTTCTCATATTGTTGATAAAGCAATAAACCAGCAGCAGCTAAGAAAAGAAAACATACAGCTTAAATCAAGTTTAGATGAAATTATCAGACCTGAGAATTTGATAGGCGAAAGTCCGCAAATGAAAAAGATTTTCTCCTTAATTAATACTGTATCTCCTACCGATACTACTGTTATGATTAGAGGTGAAAGCGGTACAGGAAAAGAGTTGGTAGCGAAAGCAATTCATATTAACAGCAACAGAAGGTATTTCCCTATTGTTACAGTGAACTGCGGTGCATTAGCAGAATCACTTCTTGAGAGTGAATTGTTCGGGCATGAAAAAGGTGCCTTTACAGGTGCTCATTACAAGCGTAAAGGCAAATTTGAAATGGCAAACGGAGGAACAATTTTTCTTGATGAAATCGGAACTATTTCGCAGAAGATGCAAATAGAATTGCTGCGTGTAATCGAATCAAAGCAGTTTTTCAGGGTCGGTGGTAATGAAAATGTTAAAAGCGATTTTAGAGTTATTGCGGCTACAAACGAGAATCTCGAAGACCTCGTTAAACAAGGAAAGTTCAGGGAAGACCTTTATTATCGGCTAAATGTCTTTTCTATTCTTATTCCGCCGCTGCGGGAAAGGACAGAAGATATCCCGATTCTTGCATACTATTTCTTAAAGAAGTTGACTGCCTCCATGAATAAAAAAATCGTTGATTTCAATAAAGATGCACTTGACTTCCTGCTTAAATATAATTGGCCCGGTAACGTAAGAGAGCTTGAAAACGCGGTAGAAAGAGCGGTTGTGGTATGTAAGGAAGACAAAATAAAAGTTGACGACCTTCCGTTCCATATAAGCAGCAGCATTTACTTTGACAGCGATGATAAAAGTATGGCAGCCGTTGAAAAGAAACATATCTCGCTTATCCTTTATGAAAACAACTGGAATATTTCGAGGAGTGCTGAAATTCTCGGGATCGATAGAGTAACTCTTTATAACAAAATTAATAAATACGGGCTGGAAAGAAGTTCCAAATAGTGTTAATCCGGAGAGCTAACATTGTATGAGTGTGCAAGTGTCTATATTTAATAATAAGCCGGCTGTTTTTTGTTCATTCTGTTTCTTTATTCTTAAATGGTAAAGATTTTTCTTGCACCTATCCAGTTTTCAAATACGAGACTTCTAAAAAAAATTGTTGAAAAACTGCAGGAAGTTTTTCCGGGTAATGTTGAAATAATTGAACTACCGATTGACGTTGAATCCGTCCGCTCGGTTGAAAGAAATCAATACTACTCTACAAAAATTTTAGCGCAAGCAATACAACATACTAATCGATACGACGGTAAAATACTTATACTTGTAGACTTTGACATTTATGTTCCGGTTTTCACTTTTCTTTACGGTGAAGCCCAGTTGAATGGGAAACATTCAATTGTGTCCCTTTGTCGTTTACATGAAGAGTTTTATTCCGGAGTAACTGACGATGAGCTTTTATTAATTCGTGCAATGAAAGAAATATATCACGAACTTGGGCATAATTTCGGTTTGATTCATTGCAGAAATTGGGATTGTGTAATGCATCAATCCGCCATAATTGAAGAAGTGGATATTAAAGGAGATTTTTATTGCAGCGAGTGTATGGAAAAAGTAAATCATATTTTGCATTAATTCAAATGGATTGTAATTAGAATTTATTGAGAGGTTAAGATGAAAAGAAATTATTTGGTTTTAATCCTGTTGTACTTATTTGTTAATACTAATTTTGGGCAGCAAGAAAAACTTGTTATTACACCGGAGATAACAGCACATGAGTTACTATCGCATATCTCATTTCTTGCCTCGGATGAATTGAAAGGAAGAATGACCGGAACAGATGAAATATTATTAGCCGCCGAATATATCAAGTCGGAGTTTATTAAGTATGGATTAAAACCGGTATTCGATAAAAGCTTTTTCCAGGAATTTCAATTTATTGCAGGGATTGAACTCGGAAACAATAATTCACTTAAATTCATTACCAAAGAAGAAGAAATAAACCCCGCTCTAAAATCGGATTTCATACCGGTCTCATTTTCTGGGGAAACGCAAATAAAAGGAAAAATTGTTTTTGCTGGTTATGGAATAAGTTCAACGAAAGTTAATTACGATGATTATAGAGACATTGATGTAACGGATAAAATTGTTGTTATACTACGCAATCATCCTGAAAATAATAATCCCCAATCAAAGTTTAATGAATATTCAAGTCTTCGTTACAAAGCATCAACTGCAAAAGAGAAGGGAGCTGCTGGAGTAATATTTGTAAATGGTTACGAGTTTGAAAACGATAACCTTGTTCAATTAAAATATGATAAAGCTCCGATAGTAAAAGATTTTGCTGCTCTTCATATCAAAAGGGAGTTTATAGAAAAAATATTTTCAGCGGCAGGATTATCATTTAAAGAAGTGCAGAAACTGATTGCTGATTCACTCAAACCTGCTTCAATTGAATTAGATGTTGAAACTGAAATAGAAACAGAGATAAAAGAGATTCAAAAAGTATGCAGAAATGTCGCCGGTTTACTCATCGGGAATGACCCAATTTTAAAGGACGAATATCTCGTAATCGGTGCGCATTATGACCACCTCGGAATGGGTGAAGCCGGTTCTTTATTCAGAGGTGAAGAACCACAAGTTCATAATGGGGCAGATGATAATGCTTCGGGAACTGCGGGAGTACTTGAATTAGCTCAAAAATTCGGTTCGATAAATTCGGAATTTAAAAGAAGTATAATTTTCATTGCTTTTTCCGGGGAAGAACTTGGATTACTCGGTTCAAACTATTTCGTGAACCATTCTCCAATTCCAACAGAAAAAATGATTGCTATGTTCAATATGGATATGATTGGAAGATTGAATGAAGAAAAGAGTTTAATTGTGTATGGAACAGGGACTTCTTCGATCTGGAAAGAAGAACTTGAGAAGAATAATCAATCAGGGTTTAAATTAACATTTAATGATGAAGGTTTCGGACCGAGTGATCATTCTTCATTTTACGGAAAGAACATTCCCGTACTATTTTTCTTTACCGGGGTTCATTCCGATTACCATCGTCCAACAGATGATGTTGAATTTATAAATTCCGATGGACAAAAAGATGTTGTAAGGTTTATTTACCAATTAGCAAAAAATGTAGCAACAAGTGAAAGTAAACCAAATTACATTTCTGTTCCGAGAAAGGAAATGGAATCAACAAGGGCTTGGCGGGTTTATGTTGGTACTGTTCCCGATTTCGCATCTACTTCAGATGGATTTAAAATTTCCGGAGTTAATGATGGAAGTCCTGCTGCTTCGGGAGGAATGAAAGCGGGAGATATAATCAACAGCTTTGCCGGGAAAGCAATAAACAATATTTACGATTATGTTTATGCTTTACAGGATTGTTCACCTGGCGATGAAGTTGATGTAATTGTTACAAGAAACGGGAAAAAATTATCCTTAAAGGTAAAATTGGGGATGAGATAAGTAAAAATTGCTCTTTTCTTTTTGACAGGTAATAAAAGTTTGTTAATTTTGCCAATCAAATTCTAACAACTGCCGAAGTGGCGGAATTGGTAGACGCGCTGGACTCAAAATCCAGTGGGGATCACACCTCGTGCCGGTTCGAGTCCGGCCTTCGGTACAAAAGCTGAACTGATTATAGTTCGGCTTTTTTATTTTAAATAATTAAATCGAAATAGTACAGCTAAACCGGGTATAATTTGAAAATAAATTCCTTTCATAACCCGGCTTATTCTTTCCCCTTTGAAAAATTTTCTTTATCTTTACGACAAAAATTGAAGTAGTCTTATGAAAAATATTATTCTCCTTTTTTTATTTATCTTTTGCACAACTATTATCCCGCAAGAAGGAAAGAATATGAGCAAATATGAATCTATATTAGCAGAAGTCAAACAGAAATTCGCCCCGGATAAAAGGGTAGCTTTGTTTGATGTATCAACAGAAATTGAAAATGAAAAAGTAATTTTAACTGGTGAAACAAATCTCCCGGATGCAAAAAATGAATTGTTATCAAAACTTACCGAGTCGAAAATAGTGTATGAAGACAGAATAATTCTTCTTCCTGCCGGAGACTTGAAAGATAAAGTAACCGGCGTTATTAATCTTTCGGTTGCCAACATAAGAAGTAAACCGGATCATGCTGCAGAAATGCTTACGCAATCGCTTCTCGGAACAGTTGTGAATGTCTTCAAAAAAAATGGAGGTTGGTATTATATTCAAACACCGGATAATTATCTTGGTTGGGTTGATGATGATGGTGTTGAATTAATGACAAAACCTGAATCGCAGCAGTGGAAAGATTCTCAGAAAATAATTTATAAAAGTGTTTACGGCTTTGCGTATTCTTTACCGGATGAAAATTCTCAAACTGTTTCCGATATCGTTGTCGGCAATATTATTAAAGTGATTGGTGATGAAGACAGTTTTTACAAAGTTTCATTTCCTGATAAAAGAACGGCGTACATAAAAAAGAACGAAGCAGAAGATTTTAACATGTGGGTTAATTCAGTTACACCGGTAGCAGAAAACATCCTAAAAACTGCTCATATATTTATGGGAGTTCCGTATTTGTGGGGTGGTACGTCAGCAAAGAGCATGGATTGCAGCGGCTTCACAAAAACAGTATATTTTCTGAACGGACTTGTTCTTCAAAGAGATGCTTCTCAACAAGTTTACACTGGTGAGTTTGTTTCCGAAGAAGTTGATTTGAAAAAATTCCAACCGTGCGATCTCCTCTTCTTTGGTAGAAAAGCTACTGATTCTACTAAAGAAAGAGTAACACACGTTGCTATTTATATTGGAGATGGTGAGTTTATTCATGCCGCCGGTAGGGTTAAAATCAATAGTCTTGACCCTTCAAGAGATAATTACAGCGCATACCGTTATAATAGTTTTATCCGTGCAAAAAGAGTTTTAACATCCGTAGGAAAAAACGGGATAGAAAAAATTACTCAGAATATTTATTACAAGTGAGGAAAACAATGGAACAAAACAGAAGAGATTTTTTAAAAACTTCCGGGGTGTTAGTCGGGTCGGCTATGCTCGGAGGGTACTCAAACAAATTATTTGCTAATACAAATCCGGGAAACATGAAAGCATCAAAAATGAAATTATCGTTCAAACCTTATTCGTTAGAATTGAGACACGCATTCACACTTGCAACTAGTTCAAGAACTACAACTCCTGTTATGCTTACTGAAATTGAGTATGATGGAATTATCGGCTACGGGGAAGCATCTATGCCCCCATATTTAGGTGAATCACAGGATAGCGCAGCCAAGTTTTTAGCTAAAGTGGATTTATCGCAGTTCGATTCTCCTTTTGAACTTGAAAAAATACTCGATTACGTTGATTCAATTGCTCCCGGTAACCCGGCTGCAAAAGCTTCGGTTGATATTGCTTTACATGATATTGTCGGTAAACTTTTAAACCAACCATGGTATAATATCTGGGGATTTGATAAAACCAAAACTCCGAATACTTCATTTACTATCGGAATTGATACGCCCGAGGTTGTGCGACAAAAAGTTAAGGAAGCAGCAGAGTATAAAATTCTAAAGATAAAACTGGGACGCGATACAGATAAAGAAATGGTTGAAACAATCCGTTCTGTTACCGATGTTCCTCTTTGTGTAGATGTAAACCAGGGATGGAAAGATAAGCATTTTGCTCTGGACATGATTCACTGGCTTAAAACACAGAATACTGTTTTTATTGAACAAGCTATGCCGAAAGAAAACATTGATGATAATGCATGGCTTACAGAGAATAGCCCGTTGCCGACTATCGGTGATGAAGCTGTTCAGCGGCTTCCTGATGTTATGAAAGCGCACGGAGTTTATTCGGGAATTAATATCAAACTGATGAAAAGTACAGGGATGAGAGAAGCATATAAAATGCTTATCCTTGCCCGCGCTCTTGGAATGAAAGTTATGCTTGGTTGTATGACAGAGACTTCTTGTGCAATATCTGCAGCTTCGCACCTTTCGCCTATGGTAGACTGGGCAGACCTTGACGGTGCTTTATTGATAAGTAATGATATTTATGATGGTACAAAAGTTATTGATGGTAAGGTAACACTGTCCGATAAACCCGGGATTGGTATTACTAAAATTTAATCTCATAATTAAAATAAATCCCTTTTTAGGGATTTATTTTTTTTATTTCTTTGTTGTTTTGTATAAAGTGGAGATTTAACAAGATGGCAAAGAAATTTAAGTCGAATAATCCCGAAACAACAAGGATGTTCAAGAACAATTTTTTAGAGTTTTTCTCGAAAGTACATCCTTCTGTACCGGTTGTAATATATGTGCCGGTTATTTCGATTTTACTTTATTGTTCCGTTGTAAAAGGAGAACTTACGTTTTTATCAACTCTTTTTTATATCTTTTTTGGTATGTTTGTATGGACAATAACAGAATATTTATTGCACCGGTTTGTTTTTCATTTTGAACCTAATTCTGAAATAGGAAAGAGATTGCATTTTATTTTTCATGGAGTTCATCACGATTATCCGAATGACCCTTTAAGATTGGTTATGCCTCCGGCTGTTAGTATTCCGTTAGCTTTGATGTTTTATTTTGTTTTTCTCTATTTCCTGGGTAGCAGTAATAATTATCCTTTTTTTGCCGGCTTTTTAATCGGTTATCTCTTTTATGATATGACTCATTATGCTGTTCACCACTCAAAAATTAGAAACAGTTTTTTCTTGAAGTTGAAAAAACATCACTTAAAGCATCATTATCAAAATCCGGATATGGGCTATGGAGTAAGTTCTGTTATGTGGGATAAACTAATCGGAACGGATTTTTCCGAAAAAGAAACCGGGAAACAACTTGTTGACGAAAGTAACTAATGAGTTTAATTAAAGAGTTTAATAGGGTTTTCTTGCTTGTATCCTTGCTCGTTTTAACCGGCTGCGATGCAGGTAACGGGAAGGAGATTTTTATTAGGATAAACCAGGTTGGTTTTTTACCGGGGGATCTTAAAACCGGGGTTGTTTTTTCAAATATTAACTTAACCGGTCAGAACATAAAGGTTATAAATGTTGATAATAAATCTGTTGTATTAAAGGAAACAATAAAAGCAGATGTAGGGAGGTGGGGGAAGTATAAACATCATTATAATATCGATTTTTCTGAGCTAAAAGAAACCGGTTCCTATTTTATTGAAATTGGTAATGCGAAATCTTTCCGTTTTCTGATTGGTGAGAAGATTTATAATCCTGTCGTCGATTCGATTATGCAGTTCTTCAAAGCACAACGTTGCGGACCGACAAACCCGATTCTGCATGATGTTTGTCATTTATACGATTCACCGGTGCTGATAGGTGATACAACTATTAAAAGTGTTGATGTTACCGGTGGATGGCACGATGCAGGCGATTATATTAAATTTCTGAATACTTCGGCTTTAACAACTTATTTGTTGTTGTTCAGTTATCAATTTGATAAAGAAAAATTCGGTTTTGATTCGGATAATGATGGTGTGCCGGATGTTCTTTTAGAAGCACGTGTTGGAATAGATTGGTTACATCGTTGTAACTATTCAAAATATTCTTTAATTAATCAAGTAGGGGATATGCGTGATCATGAAGTCGGTTGGCGTTTACCCGAAAACGATCCACTGAAATATGAGCGTCCTGCTTATACAGGGATAGGAAAAAATCAAGTCGGATTGTTTACCGCTGTAATGGCACTCGCCGCAAAAATTTGGAAAGAAAAATTCTATGACGATGAATATTCGCAAAAATGTCTTGATGCTGCTAAGAATATCTACTCGGTTAGGAATACAGTTCCTGATCTTGACACAAATCCTTCAAAAATGTACCAGGACAAAAATTTTTGGGGCAAACTTGCTTTAGGTGCAATTGAATTATATAATACTACCGGTGCACCAGCTTATTTAAGGGATGCTAAAATTTATGGCGATTCTGCAAAACCCGATTTTTGGTGGAGCTGGGACGATATAAACGGCTTGGTTTATTATAGGCTTTCGCAAAAAGTGACGAGATTTAAAGACTCGCTGAAAAAAAACTTGATTCTTTTTAACGATAACAAGAGTAAAAATATTTTCGGAGAAGCTACGATTACAAGTTGGGGCTCAACAAATACATTTCTCGGTGTTGCATTAAAATCAATACTCTGGAAAGATTTGACTGGCAGCGACGAATTTGACTCTTTACTTTTTTTTCAAAGAGATCATATTTTAGGAAAAAATCCCTGGGGTATATCGTTTATTAATGGTGTGGGTACAGACTACCCCAGAAATTTACATTCTCAAATTGCTCATTTCAATAACGGGCGGTTACCGGGAGCTGTTTCTGCCGGACCAGCACCGAAATCCGTTTTGGATAATTATGAAATAAAAAGGAGTAATTTGGAGTATAATAAGTTTAATTCAGATAGTGTTTTATATTTTGACGATAAAGCAGATTATATAACTAACGAGCCGACAATTGTTACAAATGCTACCGCATTGTTTGTTTTCGGGTTTTTTAGGGATTGACGAAGTTGTATCATACTAAGGCATGTTTTCTCTTATTCTCAATATGGTACGTCTTCTTTTCAATCATATCCGTTTTTAAGTATAATTGTAACGTTTTTAAGGCATAATAATTGATTAATATCAATAGTATAAAAAAAGTGATGTGTTATGAAAAAGAAAATTAATTTAATACAAACCGGGATTACGCTTGTAGATAAAGCATGGGGTGGATTCTATCGCGGAGGCTCATATTTGTTATTGGGACAAAGGAAAACCGGTAAAACATTAATGGGTTTGCAGTTCGCTCTCGAAAGCGCAAGGAACAGGGAGGTTTGTCTTTATTTTACAAGCATGAGACCGAAAGATTTGATGATTCACGCTGCTTCAATCGACTTTGATCTTCAGACATATATGAATCAAAACCTTATTATTGTTGTTAGAGTTGCTCCTCCGGCAGACTTATACGATGTTGGTAACCCGGATAATTTTCTTGTAGAATATCTTAATGATATAGTTACAGTGGTTGAACAATACCAGCCCAGCAGGCTTGTGTTCGATGAGTTGACTTACTTTGTGGGATTTGACAACATAAACCTGCTTCAGCAGACATTCCTAAATACTGTGGAAAAGATTGAAGATAAAAACATAACAAGTCTTTTTATACTTGCAGAACCGGCTACATCAGTTGCACAGATGATAGTTGATTCGATAGTTCAGTATTCTACCGCTGTCATTTACTTGCAGAAAAAAGATTCTGAAGAATCCGGTAACCCGGGCGGAAGAGCCACGATTACACCAAATATCGGACATACAGAAGGGCAATTCGTAAGCGATTACTTCATCGAGCCGTATAAAGGGATAACTTTTGCGTACGATAATCAACCGAAAATTCAAACAGCTCCTAAAATAGATGCAGATGTCCAGGCAAGGTTGAAAGAAATTTCACAAGCAAAAAAACTTACTCCTTCAAGTTCAAGTCCTGGGAAAAAATATAAACCATTAACAAACGTTGACATTGTACCTGAAAAGTTCTCGTTTACAAATCTTTACGAAGTTAGCGAGTTTAAATTAATCTTGAATAACCAGATTGCCTTATATAAAAGTACGGGACAACCATTTGTTTTATTATCCTTAAAACTTGATCCAGAGGCTGAAAAACAAAAAATTCTTACTATTAACCAACTCCAGAATACTATCAGATTATCAACGGATAAAAAGGATAAAATATGTATTGTGGAGCATAGTATTCTTATACTAATGAGCAAAGCTGATGATAAAGCAGTGAATGTACTCGTGTCAAAGTTAAAAAGTAATCTACCGTACACAGACCCGGCTTACCTGGACGTTGTAATGCAGTACATATACTCTTATGCTTATCATGTTGATGAAAATGTTCAGAATGCAGATTTTATCTTTAATGAACTTTTAGAGGATGAGACACGGTAATGATACCGTTCAAAACAAATATTTTTCCGTTTTTCCTTTTTATACTTCTTGGAATTCAAACCTTTATGTTTTCGCAGAATAATGCGGAATCATTCAAAACAGAAGCCTTAAAACAGATGAAAGTAGGCAGGTACGGAGAAGCAATTGATCTTATCAACAAGTTCATAACAGCAAAGCCTACAGTTGCCGAAGGTTACAATATTCGCGGATTAAGTTATGAAAAGCGTAACCAGCTTGAACTTGCAGTCTATGATTTTAGAAATGCACGTAAATTAGCTCCCAATGATAAAGAAATAAATGATAATCTTGCGCGCGCTACAAAAACATGGTACGATCAGCTTTACCAAAAGATTGATGGGCATAGACGCGAAATTGCTATAGATCCTTCAAGACCGGTAAACTATCTTGAAATAGGAAAATGTTATAAGAATTTGGGGCAATGGGCGGTTGCCGAAGAATGGTATGACGAATATATAAAAAGAGAAGAACCTTCATCAGATGAAGTTATCAGGTACAGCGAAATCCTTGCTAAAAATAATCATATTGAAAAAGGAGAAAAGATACTCAAAAAGTACGTCGAGAAGTTTCCTGACGATCATAGGCTTTGGAGCCGTTACGGATATTTTACATTATGGCTCGGAAAAATTAAAATTGCAATAGAAGCTTTTGAAAAAGCACTTGATATCAGACCTTTCTTTTTAGAAGCTCAGGATGGATTGAATATTGCTCTCGGTAAAAGTTATACTTATACAGTCAACGATACTTCGTACTGGAAGCAAGCCCAAAAAGGGACGCCTGAATATGCAATAGATAAGTATTACAGGATGCTTAAAAAGAATCCATCGGATGATGATACAAGATTTTTATTGATTGCCGAACTGCAAAAAGCAAATCGTTTTGAAGAAGCTGACCAACAGTTGATGCTGTTACGCGAAAAGTACCAGGGTGAGGATAAGTGGAATACTCTTTATTTTGCCAACCAGGAATTAAAGGATAGCGTTTATAATGCTAAAATAGCTGAACTACTAATCGAATATGAAAAGAATCCTAATGACAAAAAAATAATACTTCAGCTAAGCGATTATTATTCAAATCTACAGCTCTTTGAAGAAGGGATGGGGCTATTTGAGAAGTATCTTGCTAATAATCCAAACGATGATGATACCGAGTTTCGTTACAAGTATGCCCAAGTTTCAAGCTGGAACAGAGATTTTGTAACTGCATTTGACCAGGCAGAGTATATTCTCGACAAATCTCCATCGAATCTGAAATACCAATTACTATATTCACAGTTATCCGTATGGACGGGACAAAGATTTGATGAAGCAAGAAGCTATTTAACGAATATATTAAATAGTGAACCGAACAATTTTGAAGCTGTTTTGTCGATGGGATTACTTGAATTACAGCAGCGGAATTATGATGAAGCTCAAAAGTATTGCGACATCTCAAAGACGATTGACCCGGATAATCTTGATATTGCTACTCTCCAGTCAAGAATTGATTTTGAAAGATTAAGAGCAGAAGAAGAAAGAATATTTCTAACATTACAAGAAGGGAGAGTAATTGCAGCCGGTGGTGATTGCGAAGGCTCTTTATATAAGTACGAAGAATTTTTATCAAAAACAGAACCTAACAGACAGATAAAAAGGGAGTACGCTCAAATACTTGTTTGTGCAAAACATTTTGATGCAGCACTTGGCGTCTACAATGAACTGCTTGAGCAAGAATATGATATTGATATTGATGTCGATAAAGCGAAGTTGTACTACTACATGGGAGATTCAGTATCTGCATTAACCGAGTTTTCGAGACTGGCTTTAGAGAAACCGGATGATTTTAATATCCAGCTTTTATTAGGTGATTCATACTTAAAAATGAGGGAATACTCGAAAGCTCAGGACGTTTATGAGGCTCTGGAAGAAAAAACTACAGATTCAACGGAATTAAGTTTGTTGAAAATGAGAATGGGGTGGTTACCAATAACCGGGTTCAAAGGATTCATAAAAAACTTCCCGAGTTATATTATTCTTTCTCCCGATGCAAGTTACTATGAAGATAACTATGATCTTGTAGTAAACAGATATGGTTTGAGAGCAGAATTCGGAGCCTTCAGTTTTATGTCGCTTGGTGCTTATGCAGGGAGAGGTTCATTTAAAGCTGATAGTGTTTCATACAATTACAGTTCAATAAAAGCCGGGATGTATTTCCATGTGAAAAGTAATTTTACAGTTGGAATGCACTGGGGTAAACGGTATTACAGAGGAGTTGATCCGCAAAACACTTTCGATGCATTTATTAAGCATACAAAAGATTCGGTGTATTCAGTTTCCTTGAATTACCAGAGTGTGGATGCTATGGATATTTTGTTTTCGAAGTTTTTTTATTCCAATAGAAATACAATCCAGTTTTATCAACTGAATGGTTTTTATAGTATTAGGTCGGGATTAAAATTCTCGGGTAATTATAACTTTTTCAATATCTCAGATGGTAACAAAGGGGAGACATACTATTTTAGAATAGGTAAACAGTTTGAACCGGACATAATCGGCGGATATGAGTATGCAGGTTCAAACTTCGCTCAAACTACCACAAATTATTATTCTCCGCAAGGTTTTTATTCTCACAGTATTTGGGTTGACTGGGAAGCAGCAAAAGAGGAAAACTATACTCTTAGTTTTGGGGGCAAAATCGGTTTAATACCCTCAAGCGATTTTATAATAACCGAGGCTTACGGGCAAATCAACTATAAGATTGTTAAAAATTTCTCTATTTTCTTAAGAGGAAGTTTTTCACGAACCGTACGTGAAATAGTTGGTTATCAATCCCGTTCAATTATGTTTACTGCAAGCTGGCAGTTATAATTAAAAAACTGTTTTAATTTGATGCACCTTTTATGTTGTGTCTTAAATTAAGACACATAATCCTTGATTTTTACAGTATTTACGGCATTTTATTTGGCACATATATTGGACAATTAAGTGAAAAAATATTAATACAATGGCAGAAAAACAAAACATAAAAAAGACAAATTTAACTTTG